>JADYXQ010000074.1 GCA_021772135.1 Candidatus Obscuribacter sp. | reverse complement strand
TCTACCTCCTGAGCTTAGCTGAAAAAACACTATATGCTATAGTTAACATACCCCATTAATTAAAAGCTAAACCTGAGCTTTGCTAAAGTGATAGGCAAACCTATGTATACATATTAGACCGTCGTCTAGTGCTGCCAAGGTCTGGTTGGTTAAATTGTTTCTCTGGTCTGCAGACTGCCACAGGCTTGAGCACAGGTGCGGCCGATGTCTTCAGCCAGGTTAGTTCGTGTGGGCTGCCATCCCAGGCTGCGGCTTTTTACGCCCAGCACGCGAGAATTGGACCCCAGGGCAAATACCGCGGCCCCGTATCCAAGCTTGGAACTGGCTTCTTCCACAGCCCAGGGAGCCACTGGAGCGGCAATTTTAAGGGCGCTGCGAATAGTTTCAGCAATGAATTTAAATGTGGTTTCACCATTTTCAGCAAAGAGAAAAACTCCTCCTTGCGGTGCCAGCTCAAGTACTTTGAGAAAGAGAGCGGCTACGTCATCTATGTGCACCGTAGACCAGACATTCTCGCCCCGGCCGATGCACTTGGCGATGCCGCTTTCAATTGCTTCATTGACGAGGTTAGGTATTTGCTGGCTTTCGCTTTTGAGCCCGCTGCCTTTGCCATAAATCAAGCAAGGGCAAATAACTGCTGTGCGCAAATTATTTTGGGCTGCTTGCAAGATCATTTTATCGATGGCAAAACGACTTTCTTTCAAGGGGTCAGGGCAGAAATAGCTGTTTCTGTCGTAGATGCTCTCATCGTATTTTTTTCCTGATTTTTGACCGTTGGCTCGATCTGAAACAATGCTTGAACCGCTGGTGTGAATAAAGAGTTTGTCTGAGTCTTTGAGCGCCCCCAGTAATGTCTCTACAACCTTTTGATTGTCTGAATCGGCGGCATTGATGACGATATCGGCCTTGTCGGCACAGTCTTTGAGCAGTTCGCTGTCTTCAAGATCCCCTACAACGGCGTCTATCCCTATTGCTTTAAGCTTATCTATGTTGCTTTCATGCCTGGTTAGACCGCGCACCTGATAACCGGCTTCAACCAATCTGGCTGTTACAGATCCGCCGATATAGCCGGCGACGCCGGTAATGAAAACTTTCTTCGTCATGGTCAGTTCTTGGCCCTTAAGTGCAGAAAACTGCGTTAACGCACCCTGTTAACGCAGCTTCTGATTATACGCTAATGCTCTTAGCGCAATCCTCCCGAAATCATAAGGCTTTCGCCTGTGATCCAGGAAGAATCTGGTGAAGCGAAAAACACCACAGTTGGTGCGATGTCTTGCGGCTGACCGATGCGGCCAAGCGGGGTTTCGGGTTCTTTTTTTTTGTGGAATTCGCTTTCTTTCGAAGCTGAAATCAGACGCGCCAGTTCAACTATCCACATGCGGCTTTCCTTTTTTTGTACTTATATAATTGGCTTTCTTGCCGCACATTCTGCAGTCGTATATATTGAAAAGACGATAAGGCCATATTAGACCGGTCGTCTATTTTTTGTCAACCCTCCTTCGCTTTCAGGTACAGTTCTTTATATGAGCACCATCCTGGTGATCGGCTGCGTGTCCTTCGACACTGTGCACCTCGACCAAATTGCCCCGCGCAAGAGCCATCAAACCATCGGGGGCGCAGGGCTGTACACCGCTCTGGCAGCAGCAAGAGCCGGTGCCACTGTCACCCTTTATGCTCCTAAGCCCTTTCCCATGCCCGAAGCACTTGCGCCTCTAGATGCCGTTCTAAACTGGATTGGCCCGCAAGTTGCCGTAGCGGATATGCCTACCCTGGAAATTATTCACCACGGTAATGATCGCGCTACATTAGTTGGCGCATCTTGGGGGGCCGAAAACTTATTGTCGCCGGATGATTTGCAGACCCTTGTCACAGATACGCATTTTGATATAGCGCACATTGCTGCTCTGCCAACCGCCGAGAGACAACTGCAGTTTATGCGTTCGCTCAAAGCATTTAAAGCCAATCAAGTAATTTCAGCCGGCACTTACGCCCGTGCTATTGAAGCAGCAGCACCGGCTGTCAAAGAATTGCTCAATGGAGTAGACGCCTTTTTTATGAACAGCAACGAAGCAAGAATGCTGTATGGCGAAGAGAAAATCGTGCCGGGTGAATATCAGCTTATTTTTGTCACTGATGGCGCCCGTGGTGCCGATGTTTTTTTATCAAACGAGCCGGATGCCACCCCTCAGCATGTTACTGCCGAAGTGGTAGACGTGATAGATCCAACCGGCGCCGGTGATTCGTTCTGTGGTGGGGCTCTAGCCGGCCTTACTCTTTATGTCAGCCCCGTGGCCGCAGCTCAAGTCGGAACGCTGGTGGCTTCGAAAAGCATTGAATATGTCGGGCCGGCGATTTACTTTATTGAAGATCAAGAACAAAATCAAGATCAAGATTGTTAGAGCGGCCTCTATTTCTTTTTGTGCTCGCGATCGTATTTTGCCCGGTCGTCTCTCAATGTTTTGAGCCGGCCGAGCAAGTTTTCATTAACTGGAATATCTGTCTTCTGGTAGTGAAAATTAGTAAAGACAAAATTGCCGTTGCTATAAATCAGTTCAGCCGTGACAGCCGGTTCTTTAGCAATTTTATTTTCGGTGCGATCGAACATCGGCACAAGATAGGTTGCGCCTTTAGTGGTGACAGCGCCAGCGACATATTTATTAGTATCGCTTTGTGTGGCTAATATAGGGTCAAAATCAAGGCCGACAATTTCGTCTTTAACTTTGGCCGAGGCGGCTGAGTCTGCTTTTAATTGTTTTGCCAGTTCAGCGCTGAACGATTGAGGTTTCATGGTAAGAATTTTGTCTAATGAAGCAGGCCCGGTCTTCAGGTTCATCTGTACCACGTACCAGTTATAAAAGTTTTGTACAAAATCACTGCAAGATTTAGCATTGTTGGCCACAGCAGACTTTTGTAATGAGGCCGCCGGTTTGGCCTGAACAGGGGCCGTGCATGTGGTAACCATAATTAGTACCAGAGCCGGTGCCAGAGCCAAAGCTGAGATTTTCATTTTACTCCCTTATCAGCGAGAAATTATTGCAGTTCAATGTAAATTACTGCAGTTCAATATGGCCATTGTATTTGAGCCAGAAAAGTAAGCCGCCCGAGACGCAGAACATCAGAGCCAGGCACATGTAATAACCAAATGGTGCGTGCACTTCAGGTATAACGAAATTCATGCCGTAAATACCGGCGATTAAACTTGGCGGCAAAAACAGAGTGGCAATCATGGTCAAAATTGTGGTGGTGCGATTGGTGCGCAAACTGAGACCGGAAACGTACACATCCATCAGATTGTAAGACATGGCTCTGTAGGTCTCAAAAAGTCGAATGACTGCGTTGGTTTCGTCCTGGCGAAAAGCGATATGTTGCTTGCCCACTTCGGTCATCAGTGGATTGGTAGAGCGCTGCAGCGCCAGCAAAACCGTCTCTACCGGCCAGACTTGATTGAGATAAATCCAGATCACTTGTTGGGCGCGGTTAATGAGCTCAAGCTCTCGTTTGCCAGGGTTGAGAATAATTTTGTTTTGAATTTCTTCCAGTCGATTGCCGCCAAGTTTGAGCAATTCTACGTAGCTATTGATGGTGTCTTCAATCAAGGTGGCTGCCAGCCTGTCTACACCGATGTTGGCGAAATGCCCACCTTTTTCCATTAGTTTGTGGCTGACCAGAGCAAAGGCATTATCGTGGCTAAACTGACGGGTAATAAGCAACTTGCTGGTCATGAAAAAGTTGATGGTTTCAATGGCATCAACCTGATCGCTAATTGACGGCCGGGCCAGCGACCAGAACATGCCGTTATGATAATCTTCAAAAAATGAGTCTCGGTGAGGGCTGCGAATCAGCTTCATCTGCTCGTCGGTGAGATCGAGAAAATCGTAGAGATGTTTCCAGAAATCATCCCCGAGTGTGCCAGAGAGATGCAGCCAGATCACATCTTTGTTTGCTCTTTTTTGCTCAAGATCGGCGAAATCAAAAAATCCCGCTTCCACCAGGCCGTCTTGATCGAGACAAAAGAGCTTAATTCGAAGCTCCAGCGAATCGGGTAAGCACGGCACCATTGTTAAAGTGGCAGGAGAGAAAGTCAATCTTCCCTGGTTAAAAGGCAATTCCTTCATCAGATCCTCATGGCACTAACCGACCCAAACGACCGCCCTTATCATCGCAGCATTTTGCCTTAAGCCAAACCCTTATAGAAGAGAAATGGAACGATTCGGAAAATTGCCAGTCATTTTAGCTCTAGTAGGCAACGGTGAACTGTTAGAAGGCGGAGTAAGCATACATGGCAACGAAACTTAGCTCTGAAAATCTCAAGAGATACAGAGATATTACTTGGCTTCTCTTAAAGTACGGCAATTCTGACCTGGTTAAACATGCCGGTAACATGGACGACGCTCTTGGCATTGACGCTGACGCTGCCGCGCCTGACACTCCTGCCAAAGCTAACGAACTGGCCGATGATTTAGAAAAACTTGGTCCGGCATTTGTCAAGCTCGGTCAGGTACTCTCAACAAGACCCGACTTTTTGCCCCCTGCTTATATCGAAGCACTTTCACGCTTGCAAGATAATTGCGAACCAGTGGCATTTGTTGATATTGAACGCACAATAGTTTCTGAGCTTGGTGTACGTATATCGAAAGCTTTTTCTGAATTCAATCAAGTGCCTGTGGCGGCAGCGTCTTTGGGACAGATTCACCACGCCTTAATGCGCGACGGCCGCGAAGTAGCAGTAAAAGTGCAAAGGCCCGGCATACGCGACATTATCGTCCAAGACTTGCAAATATTATCTGACGTTGCCGATTTCTACGACCAGCATACTGAGGCTGGAAGACGTTATGAGTACGGGTTGATGCTCGATGAATTTCGCAAGTCGATTTTAGCTGAGCTCGATTATCGCAAAGAAGCTCACAATTTAGAGACCATGAAACATAATTTGCGCGAGTTCGATTTGATAGTGGTGCCCACTCCTATCAACGATTTCACCACGTCTAGAGTATTGACCATGGATTTCATTCAAGGTAAAAAAATTACCAGCATTACTCCTCTGGAATTGCTTGAAATCGACGGCGCTCCCCTGGCCGAGCAGGCTTTCCAGGCCTATCTTAAACAGATTTTGGTTGACGGTTTTTTCCACGCCGATCCTCATCCCGGCAATGTACTTCTCACCAGCGATAAGAAAATAGGCCTGCTGGACTTGGGCATGGTGGCAAGACTGACACCATCGATGCAAGGAAAATTGCTGCAGTTGATTCTGGCCATCAGTGAAGGTCGGTCAGATGCTACAGCCGACATCGCTTTTGATATCGGTACGCGTAGACCCAATTTTGACGAACTTGATTGTCGCAAGCAAATTGCCGACCTGGTGCAAAATCATGTGGGCTCAAGCATCGGCGAGATGCAAATTGGCCGAGTGGTTCTAAATATTACAAAGTCAGCCGGTGACTGTGGTATTCGCGTGCCTTCCGAACTGACCATGCTTGGTAAAACACTGCTCAATTTAGACCAAGTGGGCCGCACGCTCTATCCCGATTTTGATCCCAACGCCTCAGTGCGCCGCCACGCTGCCAATATCATGCAGCAACGAATGCTCAAGGATATTTCGCCCGGCCATATGTTCACCAGCATCTTAGAAGCCAAATCTTTCGCTGAAAAATTTCCTTCACACATCAATAGAATTCTTGATCTGGCATCTAATAATAATTTGTCGGTCAAAGTAATTGACGAACCTTTGCTGGTTGATTCTTTTCAGAAAGTAGCCAACCGCATCAGTTTGTCGTTGATTCTGGCGTCTTTAATTGTTGGAGCGGCGCTGCTGATGCGCGTCTCCACCAGATTTACGATTTTGGGTTATCCCGGTCTGGCTATTTTGTGCTTTCTCGCAGCTGCAGCGGGTGGCATAGCAATGGCCGTGCAAATTCAATTTTATGATCAACGGCCGCAAAAATTTGGCGCAGATAAACCGCTGCCCAAGCAATAAAGCGTTAGAAGAATATCCTTCCGGATTATTCGATGATGTACTCAATCCAGTATTCCGAGCGCTCTTTCCAGGCGCAAGGCTCGTTGCCGCAGGTCAGAGTGACGCGCGAAGCGTTGGAATCAATTTCGATAATGTTAAAGCCATCACGCACAGCGTCAATGGTTTCAGCGTATTTCTCGAATTTTTGAATCGGCTTTTTGCACTCCGGACATATCATTTTCTTGTTGGCGACTGCGTCTTTAATTTTCTGAAGCGACATGACATCCCCAATTTTCATACGACTTTGATAGCTTACCGCAAAGGGGTTTGCAATTACCTGTTGGCGAGATCTTTTTTCAGGTAGTAGACTTCGATCATGGCCGTTAATTCTCGAATCGAGTGGACTGACGCAACCTGGAATCCGGTCACCGGCTGTACCAAGATTAGCCCCGGTTGCGGGCATTGTTATGCTGAGACATTCGCCGAACGCTTTCGCAATGTGCCCGGCCATCCTTATGAACAGGGCTTCGACTTAAAATTGTGGCCTGACAGACTGTCTTTGCCCCTGACGTGGCGCAAACCCAAACGCATTTTCGTTAACTCTATGAGTGACCTTTTTCATAAAAATGTGCCTGAAGAGTACATCGCCCAGGTCTTCGCCACCATGAAGGCAGCCCACTGGCATCAGTTTCAGGTGCTGACGAAAAGGGGCCTATTGAGCAAATTGATTTAAGTGGAATAGATTTGGTGATTGTGGGCGGTGAGTCTGGTGGTCACGCCCGGCCCATGGCCGAGGAGTGGCTGCGCGCCATGCGTGATCATTGCCAGCGGCAGGGTGTGGCCTTTTTCTTCAAGCAATGGGGCGGCGTAAATAAGAAGAAAACCGGACGTCTGTTGGATGGCCGTACCTGTGACTTCTTGCCCCAGCGGGCAGGCACTAAAAATCTTTGATTGCCCATTGGGTTTAACTTTCACGTCTTATTCACGTGTCCGTCACTATTATTAACTTCCTGCAACACAAGTGCCGAGGAACGTTATGGTAGCCGGTCAGACTCTCGAACAACCTCAATCATCGCCAGAGAAACGTCTGGATAGCGCTGATAATAAGACTATCAACACGCTTCCCGATGTGGATCGTGTTTCGTTGCTGAGCCGATATAGGTCTCCCGAACCCATCAAGCTTGATGATTCATTTCCAAAACTTACTATCAGCGGTTGGGAAAAACAGTTACCTGGCGCTGAGGGCGACAAGCAACCCCAGGCTCCTCTGACTAAAGAGCAGAGAATCGACAGCGCCAAGCAGGCCCTTGAGTCTCCTGAATCTAGCGTCAAACAGAAGATGGAAGCTATGTCTTCTCTCCATAACGATCTTGATAAAACCAACGGCAGAGTGCGCGTTAGTTTGAAAGACAATGGCGTTGAGCGTGATTTTGAAATCATTCGCCAGCAAGCCGGTAAAAATGTGACCATGTTGCAATTGCGTTCAGCTGAAGCAAATGGCGCCTCCCACCCGGTATTGCGTGGGGTTGAGCGCAACGGCGAGTTTGAACAGCAACGTAACAAGAACGGCAGTAAAGCTGATTTCCGTGGCGACTGGTGGTCTGCTAACGCTAAAGACAGCACTATTGCTAAATTCGGCCCAGGTGATAAACCGAGTAAAGTCGAAGTCAAACCAGTGGTAAAGCCAGAGTCAGAAGTTAAACCTGAACCAAGACCAGTTAGGCCAGAAGCTAAACCAGAAGTCGTCCTGCCCGAAGTTGGGCCGGTACCTGAACAACGTGACTTCAATCCGGCCGCAAAAGTTAAACCGGAAGTTAAGCCTGAAGTCGAGCCTGAAGTCGAGCCGCGCAAGAAGCGCGAAGACGTAGTTATTCCATGGAAGAAAGATCGCAACAGTAGCGAAAAACCATCCGGCGATAAAACTGTAGAAGCAGGGGAACTTTCATCGTTCTACTCGCGCCAAAAAGATAGCTTCAGCTGTGCCGGAATTGCTGCGGGCATGATGTATGCCAAAGAACGCAAAGGCAGACCACTGACTGATTCTGAAAACCATAGATTCAAGCAACTGACGGGCACCACTTCGCATGGTTACCGCGGCTCGTTGGAAGATATGGCCAGTCAGCTCGCCAGCACCGGCCTTACGACCAGAGCTTATGATTATGGAATGGGCAACGTTGGTGCCAAAGCCATGCAAGATCTCAACCGCGAATTAGATCAAGGCCACTCCGCTGTTGCTAAGGTAATTAATCCGCATACCGGAAATCCGCACTATATCTACATTGCCGGCCGCAATGCAGAAGGCAAATATATCATCGGCGATCCTGATAGAAAAAATACTCAGCACTTCAAGCCGGTTTCGCAGCAATATTTGCAAAGCATTATGCAGCGTCGTAACGGTTTCGTTGCCGGATATTAAGTTGTTCTCGGGCTGGCAATAACAGCCCTGCAAGATTAATTAGGTGCGTAATACCCACACTGTCTTTGACCAAGAACTCTTGTCAGAGGCCAGATCAACATCTAAGATCATTTCAAGATATTGATTTAAAGGGGGTTTTTCGTCAGTGACTGAGCAGCCCAAACAAGTTTTTCTCGGTGGTGCGTGTGGTTTGACCACCTGGCGCAAAGATATCACCATTCCCTTGATGGAAGCGGCGGGAGTAACCTACCATAACCCGCAGATGCCTCTGGGGGCATGGAAAGAAGATGATCAATTCGATGAAATGCGACGCAAAGACGAGTGTCTGGTGCAGTTGTTTGTCATCAATGGCGATACCCGAGGAGTGGCTTCAGTAGCTGAAGTGGCTTATCTAATTGGAGCGAGAAAACCAGTTGCCATCGTCATGGAAGACATAAAAGCCGATTGCACCGTTTATGGTGCCACCATTGATTCTGTTCAGGCCGATGACCTTAATCGCGGTCGTATTTATGTCAGAGCCATGGCCGATAGACACAATGTGCCTATCTTTACGGACATTGCCCAGGGAACCAAGCACTGCATAGATCTTGTAAAAAGTCTCGAAGGATCTCTTACCCTGGCGCAAATTGACAATATCTTGAAAGACGTCAGTTTTGCCAATCATATTTTTAAAAGTGAAGAAACTTTAGGTGGGTTCAACATCTGGATTAACGCCATGGAAAAGTGCACGTTTACCGGCGAACAGGCCATGCAAGAAGGCCGCAAATGGTTTGTATCCACTCACTGTACGCCATCAGATGTGGTGCGCACGGCATTTAAGGCTGTCTCTACCTGGGCTGAACATGAAGCGCGAGAAGAATTTAAATACAAGGGTGTTCGCGTATTCGGGCCGCACTACGATCTGGTTAGTGCCAGCGGCCAAGGCGCAGCGGCGGTGGAGGAGAAAGCCAAAACCAAAGTCAGCCAGCCATGTTCAGTTTAAAGACGGCCTCTGAGAAAGCTTGCGCCAATGAGGCGAATCTTCCTGTGGTCGATGCTTCAGAGTATTTCAGGGCTTGCCTAACAAACAATGAGGCCGCACGTTCTTCTGCAGCCTCCAACCTCGGTGAGCAAATCAAAGCAGCTTGTCACTCCACAGGTATGTTTTACCTTGTCGGTCACAACATTGAAGCTGCTTTAGTAGATAAAGTGCTCAGTCAAACTGCCGACTTTTTTGCCGCCGACCAGTGCGCTAAAGACGCCATATCGATAAAAAACTCGCCCCAAGCTCGGGGTTATGGACTACTAAAAAACTATCGAGACTGGCGCGAACAAATACATCTGGGCCCGGAAGCAAAAATGCCTCAGGACCTTGATAGTGACACCAGTATCGCCCAATACTGGCAGCTCTGGGGCGAAAATCAGTGGCCTCAAGATGATCAGTTCAAGCAAACTATGCTCAATTATTTCGCTGCCATTGAATCGCTCTCGCGCACGGTCTTAACTCTGCTCGCCGCAGCCCTTTCTAAGTCGCCTGATTTTTTTACCAGCCGCATGAAAGACCGCCCTTATCTCTTGCTTAAGGCAATGTCTTATTTGCCGCAAAACTTGGCCAAGCAGGGCGGCGAGGTGCAAAGTGGTGTCACTGCTCACTGCGACTGGAGCTGGCTGACTTTTCTCATACAAGATCAAGTCGGTGGCCTGGAAGCGCAAGATGCCGCCGGAGTCTGGCACCGCGTGCCAGCCTTAGACGGAGCCATTGTCGTTAATACCGGCGAGCTCATGGAAATTGAAACCGGTGGATATTTGCACGCCAGTGCACACCGAGTAATTAACTCCAGAATAGATAGGCAGCGCTTTTCTGTACCAGTGTTTATCAACCCGGCTTTAGACGCCCCTGTATTGACGGGCGGCAACTTGGAGCTTGAGCGCGTGCAAGACCTTTGTCAGCCCGTCGGGCTTATCCATATTCACAAAGTAATTAGGCCCGGCACTATTTTAGATAATTTTGTCTTTGGCGAAAGTGAGTACAGGCGCAAGATTCAAGGCAAATGGTGCTTTGCCGAAGATTGTACAGACAGACCTGTTTAGTCTTAGAGTCTTTAGTCTAGTCTTTAACTGGTCGACCTGGATAGCTGTGCACTGTAGGGTTTAAATTAGCATCGAGAGCAACCCGCTCGTCGAAGACAAAACATTCGCCCTGCCAGTGCTCTCCGCCGACTTTTTCAAAATAACCTAAAATACCGCCGTGCAGCTGATAGACATGCGGCAGGCCGATTTCGTGCAGATAGAGCGCGGCTTTTTCACAGCGAATGCCGCCGGTGCAAAACGAGACAATAGTTTTGTCTTTGAGGTTGCTTTGCTCTGCCAGAGTGGCTTTGATGGCATCAGGAAACTGGCTGAATTTTTCGATGTCGAATCTGAGGGCGTTATCGAAAGTGCCCATATCTACTTCGAAGCCATTGCGCGTGTCCATCATCACCACTGGCCGGCCCTGATCATCCACGCCCTGCTCGAGCCAGGCCTTGAGTGTGGCAGGCTCTACATGCGGCGCCCTTTCGCTCTCAGGCACGATAGTCGGATGGCGCATGGTAATGATCTCTTTAGCTACGCGCACCACCATGCGGCCGAAAGGCTGGCTGTCAGACAGGCTTTCTTTGGTTTCAATGTCAGCAAAGCGTCCACCAAACAATTGGTCGAAACGCAAATATTCTAAAAACTGATCGATGGCCTCACGACTGCCGGCCAGAAACAGATTGATGCCTTCAGTGGCTAACAGCACCGTGCCTTTAAGAGCCAACTGGTTGCAGCGTTCTTTTATAAGTGGTTGCCAGTCTTCGGGGTGAGGAATGCCTGCGAATTTGTAAGCGGCAATGTTGATAATAGCCATGGATAGTATTATAACCTTGAATACTCAGTCAAATTGCCAAGAGGCTTGCGCTAATGTCAGATTTAAAAGTCATAGTAAAAACTGCCGGCACCCTGGTGTTGACGGTTTTTGCCCTCAATGCGTGTACGAGCGCACCAACTTCCAGTACTGCTGGAGTAGATACTTATAAAGAACAGACCACAACCACAGTATCAATCGATAAAGCAACCGGTAGAGAGAGCCGCACTACCACCACCGAAGTGATTACTCCCGGTCAGCCCACAGTGAAACAAACACACGTAGACGTCACTTCGGAGCCACAAGAAAAAGCGATTATCAATATTCATTCTGACGGCGACACTGTTCATGCTGAAACCGATACGGTAGATGTTTCTGACAATGATGGCGACACCCGTGTGCGCGCTCCATTTTTTAAACTCGACAAAAATGGTGGCACTGGCTCAGTGCACATCAAGATGCCTTTCGTGCACATTGATAAAGACGCAGGTGGTAGAGCGCGTGTAGATATCGGCACGCACCACTAATAAGCCAGCGAATATAATCAACTCAATTAAAACATGCAAAGAAAAAGGAACCGGTTTTAACCGGTTCCTTTTTCTGCCAGCATTTTTGTTTTAGACGGTGATGTCGTTAACAAAAGGCCGGGCCCAGAAGCGCTGTTGAGCTACGCACTTGACGAAGTTGTCGGCATCAGCTTTTTTACCACTGTCGACAACAATGCCGTGTTCGGCAGTGATCGCTTTAGAGGCATCTTTTCCTGTGGCACTGTTGACGGTGTCAAGAATGAAGGCGGCAGCTTCCTTTCCTTCAGCACCGATAGGCTTGCAGTGTTTGAAGGTCTCTAAAATGAAGGTCTTAGCCCGTGCATCTGCACTAAGTGCGCTGACGCAACCTACACCGCCTCCAACCATGAGAGCGTCAAACAATACAGAACGAGTGGCCGGCAAAGCAAAGTCAACCTTAATTGCTTTACCGTCGTCTCCTTTAACAGTGCCGCCGTGTGGTGCCAAGATTTTAGGTTGAGCACCGGCAGCGGTGAGAGCTGCCATTGAAGCCTTGACAGCAGCGGCATCAAAGCCTTCAGTGACCAACATCGCTACTTTTAGGGTTTCGGCTGTATTGACCGGGTTGGCTAGAATGCTCAGGGCTTTAGAAGGTGCGATTTTACTTTTGTTAGCTGGTTTTGGTTGGTAGGCAGCGACATCGGCGTCGGCCGGAACCTGTCTGTTGAGCGGTAATTCGAGCTTAACAGGAGTTTTGACACCGATGCCGCTGGCCACACGGTTAGCCAAATCGTCATCGACATTTTGCAGAATGCCGACCATTCTTTCTTTGATTTCGTCGATAGTGCAATGCAAGAGTTCAAACTGGAATGCTTCGACGATGTGTTGTTGTTCCACTTCTGTTTGGCTGATATAGAACATTCGGGCCTGGCTGAAGTGATCCATGAAGCTGAGATTGCGATCCCGTGCTTTGAGACCGCTCATTTTTTCTACTGCTGAAACAAATCCTGACATGTCAGCACCAGCCTGGAATGGGCAGCCACCGCCGACGGTGTTTGGCTCATAACTGGTACGGCCGCTATTGATTGTCTGACGCATATGGCCATCTCTCTGGTTGTTGTGCACTGGTGCCAGTGATTTGTTAATTGGCAGCTCGTGGAAGTTCGGCCCACCAAGGCGCTTCAACTGGGTATCGAGATAAGAGAACAATCTTCCCTGCAAAAGCGGATCATTTGTGAAATCGATGCCCGGAACAATGTGGCTGATACAAAAAGCAACTTGCTCAGTTTCAGCAAAAAAGTTTTCGGGATTGCGATCTAGAGTCATGGTGCCCACAATTTCTACCGGCACCAATTCTTCAGGAATCAATTTGGTTGGGTCGAGCAAATCAAAATCAAAGCTGAACTCTTTGCTCGCTTCGACAATTTGTACACCGAGATCCCACTGAGGGAAAGCGCCGGCTTCAATAGCTTCGTAAAGATCGCGGCGATGGAAATCTGGATCTGTGCCCGAAATTTTAAGCGCTTCATCCCATAATACTGAGTGCACACCAAGACGTGGTTTCCAATGGAATTTGACGAAGCTGACCACCCCTTTGTCATCGACAAATTTGAAAGTGTGAACACCAAAACCTTCCATCATGCGCAAACTGCGGGGAATGGCTCGGTCGCTCATGGCCCAGAGCACCATGTGTGTAGCTTCAGTGTTGATTGAAACAAAATCCCAGAATGTATCGTGGGCTGACTGTGCTTGCGGAATTTCGTTGTGTGGTTCTGGTTTGACGGCATGAATGAAATCAGGAAACTTGATGGCATCTTGAATGAAAAATACTGGAATGTTATTTCCCACCAGATCGAAAACACCTTCTTCGGTGTAAAACTTAGTAGCGAATCCGCGCACGTCACGAGCCAGATCGCTGGACCCGCGCGAGCCTGCGACTGTTGAAAATCGAGTAAACAAAGGTGTGACGGCACCGGCTTTTAGAAAAGCAGCCTTGCTGTACTTGCTGCCCTTGCCATTTGACTCAAATGTACCGTGAGCCGCAGTGCCCCGAGCGTGAACTACTCTTTCAGGAATTCTCTCGTGGTCGAAATGAGTAAGCTTTTCGCGCAGAAAATGATCTTCTAATAGAGAAGGTCCGCGATCACCGCCGCGCAGAGAATTTTGATTATCATTGATGCGCACGCCTTGATTTGATGTCAAAAACTCGCCGCTTGAGTCTTCAGTAAATTCTTGTAGTTGTAGGTCTTTGTCTAAAGTAGAGCTGGATGTCTCTTTAACCTTTTTTGTTTTGGCAACTGGACTTTTCTCTTCTGGCATTTTAAGCTCCATGATCAAGGTAACGCGTACTTGCTCAGACCTCGTACAGGCTATTACCTAAACGTTCTCATCAGTGAGATAACGAACAATACTTTTATATTGTCCAGTTGGAACTTTCACCAGGCTCCTCAGTCTTTGGCCCTCAGTAGACTGAAATTTCGAGGGCATATGACTGCAATTGACATTGGGATACTTGATGATCGCGGGCCAGGCCATGGTAGTCAGAGATCTGACACTAATGACAGTTCCGACAAAGGTACTGACAGTTCCGACAAAGGTACTGGAGATGATGGTAGTCACGATTCCAAATACAAGGATGTCATTAAGACTATCCTCGACGAAACGCGTATGGTGTTACCCGGCATTCAAACTTTATTTGGCTTTCAACTGATAGCTGTTTTTAACCAGAGCTTCGACAAGTTGTCTGATCTCGACCGTTTAATTCATATGGTGGCCCTTGTCTTTACCATGATTGCCGTCGGACTGCTTCTCGCACCTGCCGCCTACGACCGCCAGTGCCGTTATCCAGAAACATTTTCTAAGCATTTTGCCAAAGTTGCCACCAGGTTTTTAGGGTTGGGCATGGTGCCTTTTGTGATTTCGATGTGCCTGGATCTCTACATTGTTGCCAGTCTTATTTTGCATAACAAAATGGAAGCTATGGTGCTGTCACTGGTTATGCTCACTTTCTTCTTTCTGCTCTGGTTCTGTTTCCCACTTATGGATGCTAAAGCTCAGCATTAACATGTTAGGGAACTTAAGGCCGCCTACTCGGTCGATTCCTGTGCAAGTTTAGTTTGAGTTTGTTGCCTGCTTCCTGGGGCAGACCGACTTACATTTTAGAATCCCAACTAGTAGGAATCATTATCATGAAAACAAGTACAACAAAACCACCCATGGCGAAACCAAAGAAAGACTTTGTGGCCGACGTCGAAGTGACCACAGACCTTTTGCAAGTTTTGCATAAAGACCACAAAAATGTTTCAGAACTCTTTTTTCAATTCAGTCAAGAAGACGATGATAAAGAGAAAAAGGCCATTGTTACTCGCATTATCAAAGAGTTGACTCTGCATGCCAAAGCCGAGGAAGACGTTGTCTATCCAGCTGTGCGTGATGGTGCCGATGATGCAGAAGATATTATGGACGAAGCGGATACCGAACACCATGTAGTCAAATTTTTACTGGCAGAACTCAGTGACATGTCACCTAAAGACGAGTATTTCGACGCCAAAGTAACCGTGCTTTGCGAGCTCGTTAAGCACCACGTTGAAGAAGAAGAAAAAGAAATGTTCGATAAAATCAAAGATGCTGATCTTGATCTAGAAGCTCTCGGCCAAGAATTTCTTGATCACAAAGAAGAAGCACTTGGTAAAAAGCCACTGCCAAAAGACAAGTTGGCTGTTGTTGGTAGTAGAGTTGCAGCAAAGAAGAAGACTGCGTAATTAACGTTGTCTCTTTGCTCAAAACAAAAGGGCGCCTTAATCGGCGCTCTTTTGCGCTCCGCAACACAATCTGGATGACACTGTGGCGTCAAACGTTATGCTCAGCGCCAGCAATCTCGCTGGCTTAATCAAAGGCTAATCGATATTTTTTATTTGATGGAAACTTTTGTCATCATATTCAGTCAGTGACCATACATATTATGCGAGGCGTCCATGAGAATTGTTGAGCTTTTAGGCAAAGCGCTCCGACCTGTTCGTTCGAGTGACGATAAACTGACCGACCATCAACCTGCAGTAGCTGCTCATCCCAAGTCAATCACGGTCACAAGCGCGGCATTTAAAGATGGTGCGGCGATGGCCAAAGAATATTCGTGCGACGGCGAAGGACTTTTTCCGCCTTTACGTTTTTTCGATATGCCCGCAAAATATGAAAGTGCTGTTCTTGTGATTGAAGATCCTGATGCGCCTAAAGTCACTCCCTTTGTACGTGGCATTATTTATAATATTCCGCCAAGAGTAAAAGAGCTGAATGATGGAGCTGTCAAAGGTGAAAATCTAAAACCTGAATATCAGGGACAAGGTTTGAAAATGGGAAGGAATACACCGGGTAAAGCTGAGTATATGCCCCCAACTCCGCCACCAGGACACGGCGTTCACCATTATCATTTTCAAATCATAGCCTTAGACACTGTGCTCAATTTTGGTGTACCACCTACTTTGAGCGAAATCACAGATGCCATTAGTGGCCATGTATTGGCCTATGGCGAAATTATCGGAACTTACGAGCGCTGACTAACGCACTGCACCATTAATACAAAAGAGAGACAGGCAATGTGCCTGTCTCTTCTTGTCTCAGGAATTACTTAAAAGCGGTGATCAGGCAGCTCTTGGGTCCAGTACGATCTTAGTAGAGATGTCTCGGTTTTCCGAGAAAAGCTTGTATCCTTCAGCGGCCTGGCGCAATGGCATGCGATGCGAGATGACAAAACGAGGATCGATTTTGTTTTCTTCAATCATCTTGAGTAGTCTGGGCATATATTTTTGCACATGAGTTTGACCCATTTTCAAAGTCAAACCTTTGGCAAAGGCCACACCTAAAGGAAATTTATCAACGAAGCCGCCATAAACTCCAGGAATTGAAACCGTTCCACCGTTACGGCAGAGTCCAATCATCTCGCGCAGGGCGTGGGTGCGGTCTGTTTCTACCAGAAGTGCAGTGGCTACATTGTCGTAAAGAGCGTCCAGCGTATAGCCGTGCGCTTCCATGCCGACAGCGTCGATACAAGCGTGCGGTCCTCGTCCTTCAGTCATTTGAAATATCTGATCCGCTACTTTTTCTTTTGAATAATCGACAACTTTGGCACCACTTTTTCTCGCTAGTTCCAATCTGTCTTGATAACGATCAATGGCTATCACCTGACCGGCGCCGAGTAAAAAAGCGCTCTTAATGGCGAATTGACCGACCGGGCCACATCCCCAAACGGCGACTGTATCGCCTTCCTTGATATTGCAATTGTCTACGGCCATAAATCCGGTTGGGAAAATGTCAGATAAAAACAGTGCTTGATCTTCACTGATGGCTTCGGGCAGCACCAGAGCGCCAACATCACCGTAAGGCACTCGCACATATTGTGATTGGCCCCCTGAGAATCCGCCATACTGATGTGAGAAACCGAAAAGTCCGGCCGTAGGATAATGAGTTAGTTTCTCTTCGACTTCAGCGTCGCGATTGGAATTTTCGCACAGCGAAAAAGTTTGATCAGCGCAAAACATGCAGTTGCCGCAGGCAATAACGAAAGGAATAATTACTCGATCCCCTATCTTTACGCGTTTTACGTTTCCACCTATTTCAACTACTCGACCGCCAAATTCGTGACCGAGGATATCGCCGCTTTTCATTCCGGGCACAAGACCGTGATAAATGTGAATGTCGGATCCACAGATTGCCGTGGCGGTCACTTCAATCAAGATGTCGTTTGGATTTTCGATCACCGGATCTTTTACCGACTCTACGCGAACATCATTTTTACCGTGCCATACCAGTGCTTTCATGCATTCTTTCCTTTTCTAGTGATAACACAAAAAACGGGGAGAGCTATGCCCTCCCCAATTTTCGTCGGTCAACTGCCTGACACTATTCGGCTTCGATAGTTGTAAATCTGGTGAAATAGTGAAAACCCAGAAACCATTTGCTCCCTCTTAGACCCTACACTCTCGGTGTTGTTCCTTTTTTTTGTAGATTTTTTTCAATCTTTTGAACCTGACTGTGCGTGTACCAGTTTAGCTTTTGGCACCTTAGGCTTTTCAATTATCAGCTCGGCGTCTGGTTTGCTGGTCTGACCGGCAATGCTTTTTGCATTGGTTTTTGACCTGGTACCGTCTTCCAGTTTTACCGTTTCTCCAGTAGCAATAGATTCTTTAATCGCTTCGATGATGCGTAAATCTGCCAGACCTTCGTAACCAGATGGCCTCGGTTGCTCGCCGTTCAAGACACAATTTGAGAAGTGAATCAGCTCTGGGGCAAATTGATCTCTCTTGCCCGTTTTCAATTTTTCATTGTGTTTCTCACCTTTGATTTCAAAAGCGGTTTCGTCGGCATATTCGTATGCCGGATCGACACAGATACTGCCGGTGGTGCCCACAACTTCATAGTGCGACACTGCGTGGCAGCCGAAACTACATACAAATGATGCTAAGCGGTTGCCTGGAAACTTCATTGCCACCGCTACAGACTCTTCGATTTCGTCAAAACGCGCATCAACGCCGCTGCATGCCAGTGCCGTAATAGCGATGGGTTCTTCTTTGAAAATATACCTGGCGGCATTGATGCAATAAACGCCGATATCAAAGAGCGGACCGCCGCCGTGATTTTTTTGAGTGCGAATATTGCCGTCTCGCACTTGTAGGGTAAAAGACGAATTGAACAATTTAGGTACGCCGATTTTTCCCAGATCCAGTGACTCTACTGTTTTCATATTTGTGCGTTCGAAGTGCAACCGATAGGCAATCATCAGTTTGATATTGTTTTTTTCGGCTGCCACAATCATCTGCTGGCAATCTTCTTCAGATGTGGCCATGGGCTTTTCGCAGAGTACATGAATGCCGGCCTTAGCCGCTCCTACCGTGTAATCTTTGTGCATATCATTAGGCAGGGCCATGTAGACTGCATCGAATGTTCCGCTCTTCAGAGCTTCGCCATACTGATCGTATGAATAGCAATTTTCAACGCCATAGTGTTTCGAAATTTCTTTTAGCTTTTCCGGGTCGTCACTGATCAGCGCTGTTAATTCAGAATTTTCTTTAGCATGATCAAAAGCGGGCAATACTGCAATCTGCGCAATGTGGCCAAGACCGACCACAGCGTAACGCAATTTTTTCTTCGAATTCATCTGTTGTATCCCTTTCTATGTTTTGTTGGCAGACTAAAATCCAAAATAAAGGTTCCAACAAGCTCGAAAACGCCAATCTATGAGAATTGGGTAGGTGGTGGAGATTAAAATCGACAAGTTGATCGTATCTTTCGACGCTGTTCAAAAGTCTTGAAACAATAGCTGCTGGCGCGAGTTCCCACTGACTGCATCTAAATTCGGTTAAATAATTAGGCATGTATGAGGCCGGAAGTGCAGGTTAGACTCCTCGTGTCAAAAAAGAGGAGTCATTTATGTCACTTATGTTAGGTCGTTTCCAGTTTGACGGGCCTTACGCCACAGCAGAGATGCTGCCTTCATCCGCCGGTGTTTTCGCCATTTTGTACCGTGAAGCAGACGGAGTATATCGTATAGATATAGATCATGGCGGTGACATGCGTACGGCGGTAAGAGATCGCAGTCAGCATGATCTTAGCCAGCCAACCACAGTGTGGAGTGTTGCGGTTCTGCCTCACTCAGCTGATGCCGACGAGCGTCAGACGGTTGTCAATGAGCTCAGGGCAGAATACGAGGAAGATTGTGAGAGCGAGACCGTGGCGGCCTGAAGTCTGCGGTAGACGGGCATTGCCGCCAGGCATTTGTATTATAATAACGGAGCAATCGCTGACAGAAGTAAGACTTCCTGCGCATGTGCTAGGAAGCTAATGAAACACTTTTATCCTTCTGACCTGAGCAAATTTGTTGTCGCCCACTGGCCGGCATTAGAAGCTGGCGAAGATTTACCTAACGCTGCGGTGCTCGAGACTCTGATATCCACCTGTTATCAGGCCAGCTTGCTGCGTCAGGAAAACGTTCCAGTGGTTTTCAGGCTAATTGTCATTGAGCCTGAAGATTTGCCTGAAGAGGGCGGTCCTCCTCTGGGTTTGCACCGCCTCGAGTTTGCCAGAAATCTTGAATTCAATGCCCTCGAACTGCGTCGCTTATCGTCGGCAGCTAGTTTTTCGCGCACTCTAATCGGGGTGCGAATTGACCCTAACAACGGCCCCGAGATATGGGGCTTGGTGCACTCTGGGCCGCGTTGGCTGCACGCTATTCATGGTGGCCGCGGTTCTGCAGCACCTCTGCCGGCCAGGTTGGCTATAAGCGTTACAGGTCCTGGGCACCTTGACGTCGCGCGCGGGCGCGAGGTGATTGGCCACCTTGAAGAAGGAAAAGTCTTCGGCCCGTCCATGAACCTTTTTCAGGCGGAATGGTTGCAGGAATGGTTTGCTTCAATTCGCCAGGAACGGATTGAGATTCACAAAGAGGCAAGAAAAGATGCCGGAGAAAATTGGGCGGAGCTTGAGCCCGATCTTACCCGTGTAATTGGTCAGCATATGATGCGCCGCTTAATTGCCGGTATGCGAGCCTTTCAACATGGAGGCACACTGGTTGTGGTGCCGCCGGAAATGGCCGATTTATTTTGCGGCGAAAATCCATATCTTTCTATAAAATACGGCTTCAGAGCAGGCGAACCGCGTGCTCGTTTTCGCACTCTTATCATTAATGTGATGAGCACGCTGGCGAAAATTGCCGGTGATCAGCACAGTGTGATTGGCTGGCGTGATTATCAGAAAACAACCAACGCAGACATAATTAAATTAGACGAAGCGATTTTTGAGATGTCTCACCTGGTTTCGGCATTGTCTACTGTAGATGGCGCCGTTGTTTTAACTCGCCGTTTTGAACTTTTGGGTTTTGGCGCTGAAATTCATTGTGAGTCTACCGAGCTTAATTTTGTTGCAAAGGCTTTAGACCTTGAAGGTGAGCATTCTGTGATTGAATCGGTGCACGCTGTCGGCACCAGGCACCGCTCGGCTTACCGCATCTGCAACGCCCTCAAAGACGTTCTATCCATAATACTTTCGCAAGACGGCAATGTGCAATTTGCCCGCTGGAAAGATGACAATGTGATGTACTGGGACCAGCAAGCAGCTTTCAATTTTTCGTCTTCGATTTATTAAAACAGCCACCAGTGATGGTGGCTAGTTTTTAACTACTTGCGATTTCAAGTCAACTTTGATATTTTCACCAACGTCTTGAGGAGCGCCTGTCAGTGCTCTAAACATGGCTATGGTCTGCGCCACAACTGACGACGGCGAATCCCAGAGCTCGGCTTTTTCAGCCTCAACTTTTAGCAAAGCAATATCGGGTGTGTCGACTCCATCAGGAAACCAGGCCTTCAACTCAACTTCCCACAATTCTTCAATTTTGACCTTATCTCGCACGAGTGAGGCTCGCCCGCTTATGGCTACATAGGTATGCTTGGCAGTATCGCTGAATGAAACGCCAACTTGCGGATTAGCCTGGGACTCGAGGACCTTGTGCGAACTTCCGTAAGTAAAAAACCATAAGTTCCCAGCAGAATCTATTTTGCGGTTTAAAGACATCGGTAGGCTATGCAAGGTGCCGTCTTCTGAAATAGTCGTCAACATGCAAAAATCAATCTTTTTTATCAAGCTTGCAATCTTTTCAAATGCTTCGCCGTCGTCATTTATCATGCTGTTTTCTCCGCCGATTTGTCGCTCAGGTACTGGTTCGCAGTGCAGGACCTACTTTTCTAATTTTAAGTAGCCTAACCCTAATGCGTGCATTGCTTGTGAACGGGGCAAACTCGCCTCAGAAAAATATCTGTTCATGTTTTGACATATACACTAAATAAAACTTTCTTGTATGGGTCGTCTGGTATGACATTGCAGTTAATTGGTGCCATAGTGGCGACAGCTGAGTAAAGCTAGGTGACCTCCTTCAAGGATTTCATAAGTCGATGTCAACAGACAAACCGTGCAATTTGCTTCTGAGAAACCTACCATCGGTTGCGTTGGAAGAAATCATGGAAGTATCAGAGCTAGTTCATTACGATCTGCGCGAATATTTGGTTGAAGCCGGAGAGACGATCAAATTTGTCAATTTCCCTGAATCGGGCGTTCTTTCCCTTGTATCGCGCATGGAAGATGGCACGCTAATAGAGCTGGCTACCATCGGCAAGGAAGGAATGATTGGAATTAATGCCGCATTAGGTGTGGACTCGTCGCCGGAGGTAGTTTTTTGTCAGGTGGATGCTGTGGCACGACGGCTTGAGGTGCCGCATTTCCAAGCCTTGCTTAAAAAATATCCAGAGTTTTCAATTATTTGCCAGCGATACGCCGTCAGTCTTTTCAGTCAGGTAGCCTATACCACTGGCTGCAACCGCACTCATTCAATTCAACAGCGCTGCGCCAGGTGGATGTTACACACCTTAGATCGCTGTGAGGGTGATAAATTTCCACTCACTCAAGAAGCCCTTGCCGCTATGCTCGGCGTTTCACGAACAGGGGTAAACCTGGCAGCAGGTCTCCTTTTAAAGGCCAAAATTATTACTTATGTTCGCGGTCGCGTAACCATTCTTGATCGTAAGCGACTCGAAGAAACCAGTTGCGATTGTTATGTCAGAATGGGAAATAATTTTCAAGATGTTATGGCTCTGAGCGGAAGCGTGCTACCTGTTAATGCCTCCGGTATCTTTTAACAAACAAGAGTGGAACAATTTTGTCGTGAATGCAGTCTTGCTAGCTCCTACCTGTTACACCGGAGCAAAGATTGGCATGAAAATTTTAGCCATTTTCGATACAGATGTTAGCAGTTCATTCGCTCCTTTACGCAAACTGCATCACACAATTGATCTGGTCACCGATTTAAACGGTGCCCAACAAATGCTTGCAATGAAAGCTTATGATGTGATTTTGTGCCAGCCCCTGGTCGATGAAAGCGCAGTGCAGATTTTAAAAGCGATCAGGCAAAATGGCGAGCAGAATGACGTGCCTTTCATCTGTTGTCAGACAGATGCTCTTCAGCTTAGCAGCGCCGCTTCGGCCGAAATGTTAGCCAGAATTCTCACTTTAGGTGGGCAAGGTCTAATCTATCCAGAAATTTTTAATTCGAAAAATTTGATTCACGCTATCAGTAAGTGTTTAACTGCCGCAGTCGGCAGCCCGTGCGTGACCAGCTCCTGGAGGTAGAAATGCCTCAACCAAAAGAGTTACTGCCGCGGTTAGCGCCACCGCTGTTGGTGCTGTTGCCACGCTTATGCTCTGGTCGATGCAAAAAGTTAACTAGCTAGCCTTCTCATCGCCTGCTACCACACGTTTTCTAGCGGGCCTGCGCACCCAATGATCGCCCTGTTTCTCATAGATGCGTTTAACTGCCGCCCAGGCAATTTTGAAACAAATAACTTCATCGGTGGCGCTGTATTTCTCGTACGAATGATTGAAGGCATCCTTGAAAATTTCTTGCGCCTCTATAGGCAAGGAGTGTTTGACTGGGTCTGGAAGTTGTCTAATTGAAGAATATGGCATCATTCACCTCCAGCACTGTCAACTAACTTTAGGGACGTCCCCCTGCAAAATTAGTTTCCGTGGTGCCTTAATGCATCTGATTATCGCCATCACCGATAAATTCGTGACGACCGTCGCCATTATCATTAGAGAGTTTGAGGTTTTCCGGAGCACCGACCACCAGTGCTAGCTCTTTTACTTTTGCGCCTATTTCCAACACATGATAATTTTTCAGATTGTCTTCGCGCCAGCAGTCTGAAATATCCGCCAGTGTCGCTGCAAAAATCGCTTTGAAAAATATAGTCGCCGAACGTGCTGGTGATGTAATAAATTTTGGCTGGTAAAGGGCGGCCAGAGAGGCATATTGCCGCCGACCCGGCCACAAGGGCGCAGATTGCACCATATATGGAACGCTTTGAAGAGTTAATTCTGAGCCATGCAGCCATACTTACACCCCGGATAACGCCCGTGATTTTTGGAAGCCCTTCTGAGCTGTAAATCTCTGAGTTTTCACGACGCTGGTGTCTTTCAAGAGTTATTTGGTCGCCGTTTCATTACCTAATTAAAAATATCTCTGCCATAAAAGTCGTTTTTATTCAAAATTTTTGGAGAAAGCTTCAGCAAAGGTGGAACAAACTGGCCAAGTCTTGGTCGAAGCAGTCAGTCAAGACAGATCAGGAGGGCAATCAAATGCCAAATTCTAACCAGGGTCGCACAACTTCTAACCGCGGATTCGCCGCGATGGATCCTGAACAGCAAAGAAGGATTGCCAGCGAGGGTGGAAAAGCAGCCCATGCTTCTGGTAATGCCCATGAATTTACTTCGAAAGAGGCCGCTGAGGCCGGCAGAAAGGGTGGCCAGAGTCGTGGTGCCAATAATCAGGCCCGAATGGCTGCAATGCAAGTTGCTCAAGCCGAAATGAACCAGAATGGCATGAATCAGGCCGGAATGAATCAAGGTCAAGCCGAAGTTGCACAACAGGCCAAATAGGGCCAAGCTTTAACAGGTGACCGTTCAAAACAAAAGGGGGATGAATATTCATCCCTCTCTTTTTTTTGTCTCCGAATTGCCCATAGCTTGGCTGTCGCCCATAGCGGCCCAATTTTTTGTTTTGTCCTCATTACAGAGAAAAATGCGCGTTTATCTCTGTCCTTTTTTTGTAGCGTCACTGCATGCAGTGTGGCATAGTGAACCGAGCACATTTTTGTGGTGGTTCACAAAGTGAAGAATGAGAATGTAACTCCGGCCCAAATCGCTGAAATTTCCAGCGCTGATGAAACTGTTGTTGCGTATCAGCTTTATAGCAATTCGTTTCATAAAGTAAGCCTTGTAATTGCTGCTATTGTCTTGATTATTCTGGTATTGGCACTAGTTCTAATCATGTTCCGTCACAGCATATCGTAAGAAGATTTCTTGTACTTTATACCGATAGTTCTAATGCCGTTGCTGATTCGCGTTTTGCTTCAGAGGTGAACGGCAGCCATGGTCTGAGCTGCTTTTAAGTGGCGGCATCGGACCAAATATCAGTATTGATTTTATCTCTGGAGGGTCTGCCACCATAACCCTTAACTATCTAACGAGGCCAGAGGCCGAACAACTTTTTGCCGCAATCGAAAAGTTTGGTGACAACTCTCGTTTTTCGAGCGAATTTGACGGCACCACTGGTAATACTGCAATAGGCAAAAAGGTGTCATGAGGCGGCCCAAGAAAATCATTGCTTTGCCGCAGTTGCCTGCCGGTACTAACGAGGCCTACATTCCTTATAGTGCCTGGCGAGCACAGGGCCGCTTTCGCCATAAGATGAATCAAGAAGCCGATGTGAAAAAGCAAGTGTTCAAGGCACTGGCAATTATAGCGGTAGTTTATTTTGGTATAAGCTGGTTTTCGCACATATTTCCAGAGAAAATTTTTGGCCTCTATGGTCCACTGTGGCTAAATTTTGCACTGTACTTTTACGCGTTCGTCCTTGCTTATCCACTATTTACTGCCCCCACCAATATTCAAATCGGTAAAGAAGGCATTAGGCTGCACTGGCTTTCGTTTCTTGGCCTGTTGTCCACACCGTGGATCGGGCATGAATATTTTGACTACGTCACCGTATCGACATTTTCAAGGGGATACTACAAATCGCAAGCCATCGATCTTTATATCAATAAAGATAATGTGCCTGTTCGTTTGAGGCGCATTTTACGCCTGGTGGCGCCGTCACTCTGGTGCGTTAGTTTGAAAAATCAACATATTCTCAAACTGCGTGTAGATACTGCCGCCATTAGCCATGAAGCTGATTTAACGGTGCTTTTGCGAGCATTCAAGAATTTTATACCAGCAGAAAAGCTTGGCACTGAATTGCTTCAATTAGAAGAGCACACCGGTCAATCTTTCACCAAACTCTGGCTTGATACTCTCGATCGTGGCGACCGGTTACGGCTATCTATGGGGCCGCTTGAGCCCGGTGAAACTGTGCTCTCCGGCCAGTATGAAGTTCTCAGCCGCCTGGCTGCAGGAGGTCAGTCGGTTACCTATTTAGCTCAAGATGAAAATAAGCAACAAGTTGTGCTGAAAGAATTTGTTTTGCCCACCCGTGGTGGTATCGAGATTCGCAAAAGAACCCTGGAAAATGTCGAGCATGAAGCTAAGCTGCTTGATAAACTTTCACATGATCGCATAGTCAAGCTTATCGATTGTTTTGTGGATGGGCAGCGGGCCTACCTGGTGCTTGAATATATCGACGGCAAATCTCTGCGAAAATTGGTGCTAGATGAAGGTGCAATAGATGCCGCTCTGGCTATTACTCTTGGTATTGCCATGTGCAGCGTGCTTGAGTATATGCACGCTCTTGCACCGCCTCTAATTCACCGTGACTTTACTCCTGAAAATCTTTTGTTGCTCTCCAGCGGCGAGTTGGCCCTTATCGATTTCAATGTGGCCGAGCAACTCGAGACTAAAGAAACTAAAACAATGGTAGGCAAGCACTGTTATGTGCCACCAGAGCAATTTCGCGGTAAAGCCACTGCCCAAAGTGATGTCTATGCTTGCGGCTGCACTCTTTTTTTGCTGCTCACCGCAGTAGATCCGGAGCCTATCTCTGTTTCTAATGTGCAGTCAGAGCGCCCTGAAATTAGCTCTGAACTCAATAATCTTATCGCCCGAGCCACTGCGCTAGATGCTACTAAAAGATTTGCCAGCGCCGGTGCCATGAGAGATGAGCTTGAAAAGTTGAGTGAACAGCTGACTCACTGAGAGCTAGACTCGATGGTAAACTTAGGTCGGCCGGTAATATGCTATGTGAGGTTTTTATGGACGCTGAAAGTCAATTAGGTCGGGGATGCAGCTGGTTGCTCTGGATCGCTGGTTGTACCGTGGTCAATGCTTGTATGGCGGCCACCAATTGGCGTTTAGTCCTGGGGCTGTCTGTGCCCGATATCGTGTCGGCTCTGGTGCACCCGGCTAACACTGCCTACACTTTTAATTCTGTTGCCATGATTGCCGCTGCAACCTTGGGTTGTTCGGGAGCCTTTTTGCTGCTCTGGTATATGGCTGTGCGGCGCAGCATCGCTGCTTTAGTTGTAGGTATTTTGCTGTACTCGGCTGACGCAGCCATTTACGGTTTTACCCAAGATTGGTTTGCCGTGGCCATCCACGTCTGGGCGATTTTTTCTATGGTCGGGGCGGTTAAAGCCTGCATCGAGATGAATAAACCAGGCTATCAAACTGCTGCAGCTGGCGGAACTCCGACTGATGCTAGAAGCGATGTTAAAAGCGATGCTGCCGATAAATCAGATCTCTAGGTTATGAAGATTCTTTCTGTCGAAACTACGCCTAATCCTCATTCTATCAAGCTCAATCTTGATCAAAAAGTCGGTGCCACCACTACAGTAAACAGCGCCAATGTTGCCGGTGCACCCGCTTTTGTTGAACGACTACTTGCAATCGATGGCCTTCTCAGCGTTTTTCTCTGTAGTGATTTTATTACTCTCAATAAAGATCCGCGCAGTAATTGGCCGCCTATTCTAGACAGTGCCACTAAAGCCGTTAATGATGATGCAGCAGGGGCCGCCTTAATAGCAGCAGGAGCGGGCCAGGCAGATTTTCAAGATCAAAGTCAGGTGCTGGTGCAGACTTTTTGCGGCATACCGTTGCAAGTAAAAGTAGTCGACGGCGAGGGTGAGAGCCGATTTAGCCTGGGAGAGCGGTTTAACACCGCCGCACAGCTTGTGCAGGCAGAGAGTGGTGCTGATTTTTTGAAAGAGCGTTACTGGGCCGATCACGGTGTACGCTACGGCAAGCGCGCAGAGCTAGCCACCGAGGTCAGCGAAGAATTGCAAGGCATCTTCACTCAGTCAGAACTTGATCGCGCCGTTAATAAAGCTCTCGGTCGCGAACAAATTGATAAGCCATCGTTTGATGCAATTGCTCACCTTTTAAATCACAGCAGCTGGCAAGAGCGCCTTAGGGCTGTACAAGAGTCGAGTCAGCTGCAATCTGGCGAAGAAATAGCTCTGCTTAAATCGGCACTTAGTGACGAAAATGCACAGGTGCGAAGACTGGTCGCCGCCGCCCTCGGCACCACAGGCAGTGCCGAGGCGGTTGAGAGTTTGTCGGTTGTCCTGCTACATGACCCGTCCATTGCCGTCAGACGAACCGCCGGCGACGCGCTCTCAGATATTGGCGAAGCAACTGCGCAGTCTGCCATGTGCCAGGCGTTGAGCGACCCGAATAAGCTGGTGCGCTGGCGTGCGGCGCGCTTTTTAAACGATCTGGGCGACGATCAGTGTTTGCAAGCTCTAGAAGCCGCAAAAGACGACAGCGCTTATGAGGTCAAACTGGAGGTAGAGGCTGCTATTGGTAGAATTTTGCAAGGTGGCAAGGGCTCAGGCCCGGCCTGGCGGCGTATAGCAACATAAGCGCTTAAAAGGGCCGCCAAACGGGTAAATTGGCAAAGACGCGTAACCATGGTGACCTTATGACACTTGAGAAGCAAGGCAAGCAGCTTGAAAAACAAAGTGGAGACACTACTGCAGCCGGGCCCAGTCCGCTGCAAAGCGAAGGCTGGATGTTGAATCGTCAGCCTGAAACTAAGCGCGAAGCTGAGGCGGTACCTAAGCAGGAAGCCAAGCCCGATAATGTTGCTCAAGACGATAAGAGCAAAGATCCGGTTGTAGTAAAGGGTGCTAGAGACTTGCGTAATCAATATGGTCTTGATAAAGATGCCAGCTCCAGCAAGGTTTATCAGGCTATGGCCCATGAGTCGGTAGAATTATTCGGCAGCCTGACCGCAAAAGAGAAAACTGAGGGCCTGTCCAGTCTACGCTTGACGCCCGCTGACATGAAAGACGAGAGAAAAATCTATAATGCCTTGATAGCCCGAGACCGTCGCGATGGCGGTTTACCGCCTATGACCCCTGAAGAATTGAAAGCCGATAAAGGGGTTGGGATTCGTCAGGCGGAACAAGCATTGCACATAAGCGCTCATGAATACGCCAAAAAACATGGCATACCGATAGATTACAACTAGCGAGCTGAAGGCAGCAATGGAACAGACTCAGGCTGCTGTCAGCGCGGAAAAAATATTAGATCATATAAAAATTCTTGCCAGTGATCAGTTTGCTGGCCGCTTTTAATTATGACCGGGCTGCGGGTTTTGCAGAATAAAGTACGACCAAAATGGAACCCTAACTCTGAATTTAAAATCTAAAAGTGGAGCTTATAAATGAATCTCAGATCAATTAGTGTTTGCCTGGCGATTATGGCGCTGCTCAATTTGTCTACACCGCTTCTGGCCGCAGCCGGTCACTCTTATAGCGAATATATTGAAGCCGGGCACCAAATGATCAAAGACAAAAAATATACCAATGGCGAGCGCTACGCATTTGGTGCCGTAACCATGCTGGAAGAGAAGGTCATAAAGAAACAGAGTGTGCCGACCGCCGGTAAAGATCAATATCTCTTGACCTTGTTACCGACCCTATTTAACTCTTGCCTGAGACATAAATTGCGGCAGCTCAAGCATGATCAAAGAACTGCAGGCGGTCAGACACTTGTGAAACAGGACGATGATGACGATGATCCAAAAGGCAAGATGGATGATCCACAAGTACGAGCGCTGTACACGCAAACGGATGTGATGTTGAGGCGAGTTTATAACGCCTATCGAGTGTTATTTGGCGATCGAAGCCCTATTACTGCGGCCGCTGGCAGGGAAGTGATCGAGGTTGAAAATGCTCTCAAGAGCGGTGGTTAGCCTTGTCTACTTAAGTGGCGCTTTACTTGGTCTGTTAGCTGGAAGATTTGCGTCCGGGCGTAAATCTTCCAGCTAATCGATCTCAGACATGAAAAGATTAACTGAACAACCCCCATGCTTTAGCCAGACAGAAACATTGATTGATTATGCCTGGAAGTGAAATGGCTATGAGAGCCAGTACGGTGGCCGTGTAAATGCGCGCAGCCGTCCTCTCACCGGCCTCGCTTTTTAGCAATGCCCACAGCACCTGCAATATTGCACCTGCTCCAGCAAAGAAGCAGACTACTGCGACCATAATATTAGCCAGCGCTTCAAGATTGGCAAATTGATTGAGGCGTACTGTTCCCGAGGTATTAACTCCTGAGAGTACAATGGCATTGCTTCCTTGAGGCCCTATTGTGCCGTTGGTGGCACCTTGCATCACTGGCCAATTCTGACTCTTGTAGTCAGCTATATTGGCGGGCACGAACTTGTCACCACTGGATGCGTCGCTCTTAACCGAGGCGTCGACTATTTTATAGGCATTGCGGTCAAGCCCATAATCTAGATAATCGCTTTCGGTGGCAAGTACCGTGGCGCCGGTAACCGGTGTCACCAGTCGATAGATGGTGCCAAGCTGCGCGCTTTCATTTGTACGGCCCTGGCCTAACAGAGCCAGCGCTTCTTGTTGGGCCCACAGAGTAGAAACCCGTGCCACTTGTGCTTCGTCATATGATATCGGCAATGTGGTGTCGATCACTTTGTCGAAAGCAAGGCTATAGGCTGTTTTTGGCACAGTGAGGTTTTGCCAGAATGCACCTTGTTTTTCGATACCGGGCAAAGTTGAACGTTGAGACAATACAGGATAAGCCGGTATCAAAACATCATCCATCAATAGGTCGGCTGAAGTATCAATATTCCAGTCCACCAGTTGGGTGGCTGGTTTAAATGTGTTCGAGAGTGCTCTTGCATTGGCTATGTCATCGCGTTCATTGATTTGTTGTCCGTGAATCCAGAAGATGGCCAGGCCCTGATCGTCGCAGGCTTTTGCCAGCGCTTGAGTTAGTGCAAAGCTATTGTCGGGACCACCGGCGTAAGTGAGTGCATCAAATTTTGCCAGGGCACGCTTTTTCTCTGCCATGACGGTAAATTCGCTCTCGATTTCGTCTGCAGTGTCATTTACTCCAATCAGACCCACTTGAACATTGGCAGGCAATTGCTGAAGAGCTTTTTTAACAGCTGCTTTCTCACCGGCGATGGTGCGCGAGTTATCAATCAGCACCATTGTTTTTGTAATAGGGTGCGCCTTTTCAGCTTTGATTCTTTCTGTAATGAAAGCTTGCTGGGCCGAGTGACTGGCTCGAGTTTGTCTTCAGCCTTTGCTCACTATTAATATGATATTCGGTATCAGCGCCTTTCATATTTGATGAAATGATGTATGGCAGAGTGACCGTGCAGTTGAGTGGGTCTTCTACATTCATTGGAGCCGTGATACCGATGCTCAATTGGAGGCTGCCGTAAGCTAGTACTGGGGCTGCTTTTAGATCTATTTGGCCGGGCTTTGTGCTTGTGATTAGAAGCGGATCTCTTCGTGCGGCCGCAGTAAGTGGGTAAGCTTTTTGTACCAGCTCTCTACCGTTAAAGCTAGCTTCTTCGGCCTTGCCGTTAACCCAGAGCGTGGCCCGCGTAACGCAAGCACCCGGTGGCAACTGAATAGTAGCTAGTGCTTCTTGAATGGTATTGCTCGGATTTGACAAATTCATGGTCCAGTAGATGGCTGATGTTAAGGTGCGGCTGTCTGCTACGGCGGTGATTTTTGACTGCTGCATAGCAATTATCTGGGCATCTCCATAACCGGTGGTATGCGTGGTCGGGTGAAAGAGCAAAGTCATGTCTTTCTGCACCGCACCGCCTTTTCTGAATAACGCCAGATAAATTCTTTTGCTCTCTGCTGTTGTGAAAACTCGCGGCGCTGCTTGAAGGAAGAATGAAATCGGTCTGTTTTCTATTTGATTGAGAATGTCGTCGCTTGCATTGATCGAGTCTAACTAGTTCATTGCAGTGGTACCGGGAATATTGTTGACGATCGAATTCTGGCTGTCCGCCACGGCACCCATCGCTGCCACAATAGAAATTTCTCGTGCTTCTGGTGCAAAGCAAAGCATCGATAATAGAGCAGCACAAAGAGTGTAAAAGGCATTGGTTCTTTCGTTGTAAACGCTTTGTTGGCGCCAGTTTTGCTTATAAAACATCAGTGCGGCAAGCGAGGCAATGATGTAAGCACGTATCAAAAACATCTGACCTTCGCAGATTGCTTTGCTTACAACAGAAGTGCCGGCGATACAAATTGCTGCACACAGAGCCGATATGCTCGTTGCTACTGATAAGCACTGGGCGCTTAAATTGCTTAAAAACTTGTGCCGGTAGTTGAGAATCAAGGCAAGATTGGTAAGTGGAATTAGCGATACTAGAGCGGCGGTATATTCAACTGACGGAGTCTGGTTATAGCTATTCTGACTGACAAAGCAGCCGGTCACACAAGCAGGCACGAGTACAGCAGCCACTGCGATACCAAATTTGGCCGTCACTACCAGTGGTGCTAATACCAAGCATTCCCCCTGAATGATTTTATGACGTAGAAGTGCTAGCAATAAAAACAGTGACAGGCAACAAAGGCCCAGCGCTGCCGGATTCGTATGAGAGGTTAGATAGTAAGCTGCGGCACAGATTGCTGCGGCTATCACAGCAATTTTCAAACCTTCATTTGTCACTTCAGGCTCGCCCTGCCGGGCAGAGTCTGAAGCATCCGTTACATTTTCTCGTTCTTTCAGGTCTAACATTTTTCAACTCCTCGAAATGTGCCGGCCTTGCTGCAATTTGCAGCAAAATGCCTTGCATGGCACCATATGACTACGACACAAGAAAACAGATTCAAGCGAAGCTGTTTATTCCCGAGCGGAATAATCGCGGCACGATGCGTGCGCAAACAGCACAGCGTGGTACTGTGCGGCCGGCTATGTAGTTACTGGTAAGTGTTTCCAACCCCTGGAAAAGCCCAGGTTAGGCCCAACTTACAACGAAACCCGCCTAAAGTCAAGAGGTGCCTTGGGCTGAAAAGCCGCTCTGCGCTAACAAAATAAGAAGATGAATTAGATCTAGTCAAGTGACGCTAGATGGTGCGATAAGATATGGCCGTTACCACATGGCGACCTATCTGATGAATCTAAAACAATCGCTGCTGCCTAATCTGGCCTTACTTTTAATGGTCAGTCAAACTGCCGCTCAAGCTGAAAATTCAATTTCCACTATGCTCAAAGAAGTCGTGGATGGCACCACCAATGCCGTGCGTAACACTGCTCATGGCGCTGGGGTTGTTGTACGCGGCACGGCCCATGCTGCCGGTGCTGTTGTTCAAGGAACCGCCCGCGGTGCCGGAGCCGTTGTCGAAGCTGCTGAAAAAGCAGCGGGCCTTAGTGAAGATCCTGCCTATCACCAACCTGTTGCCGGTGCTCCCGCAGCCACTTCAACAGCTGCTGCTCCTGTCGCCCCTGTGGCTCCAGTGGCAACTGCCAGACCTGTAGCCTCTCCGGCTAAACCGGCGCGAATTGCCGCTGCCATTCCTGCTCCTGCTGCTCCGGTCAGCTTAATTGGTTCGAGCATTGATATCGGCGTTGACCGCCACGGCAATATTATTGATAGCAACGGAAAGTTGGTTGGCCGCGTCTCGGTAATCACTTCCGATTTTGGCGCACCACCTGACTTTGCTGGACAAAAACTCAATGTCACCGTCAATGGTGCGGGCGAAATGGTAGATGGCAGTGGACGCATCATTGGCCACATACTTGGTGCCGAACCTAAAATCGTTCCAGTTCTGGAAACACCCACGGCCGCTGTGCCTGTAGTCGCTCCAGCACCAGTGAAAGTAATTGCCCCGGTTGCTAAAATTGCTCCTGCTGCTCCTGCTTCGAGTTGGACTGAAGACGATATTCTCAAAAATACTGCCCCACTGATGCGTGGTTTGAAATAAACTAAGTTATGAGCCTCAAAGAAAAGATTTCAGAAGACCTCAAGCTGGCCATGAAAGCGCGTGACCAGCAGCGCATCGATACATTGCGATCAGCGCTCTCGGCTTTTTCGTACAAAAAAATCGGCAATGAGTCAAAAGACGAATTAGACACTGAAGCCGAAGTAGCTGTTTTGCAAAAACTAGTAAAGCAACGCAATGATTCTATTTCCGAATTTACTAAAGCGAACCGCATGGAACTTGTCAGCAAAGAAGTGGCCGAAAAAGAAATTCTTGCCGCCTATCTTCCTCAGCAAAAGTCCGAAGCCGAAGTTCAGGCCATGGTTAAAGCCATTGTCGACGCTTTGCCTGCTGAAGGTCGCAATCAAGGTGCGGCAATGAAAGCGGTGATGCCGCAACTTAAAGGCCTGGCCGACGGCAATCTAGTGCGCCAGATTGTCACTGACCTGCTGAAATAAATGGGTAACCTGGTGGTTTCAAAAGACAAATTTGCACCATGCCCGTGCAGCAGTCAGGTCGTCTATCACAAATGCTGCAAACCTTACCACGATGGTGCTCTGCCAGATACCGCGCTCTTGCTGATGCGCTCTCGCTATGCTGCTTATGCCATGGGTCTGGCTGACTACATCATGAGCACCACTCATCCTGAGCATCCGGCTTACAATCCCGATCTTGTAGAATGGAAACAAGACTTGATCAACTTCTCTCGAGGCACAAGCTTTCATGGCCTCAAAATAAATGAATTTATCGACGGTGATCCCTGGGCATATGTCACTTTTAGCGCCTACCTGCGCCAGGGTGAGCATGACTCTACCTTTTGTGAGAAGAGCACTTTTTTAAAAGTCGATGGCCGCTGGCTTTATCAGGCCGGTGTGCTGGGTGACTGATTTACTTGTAGATATAATCCCATCCAGAATCTGTTTTCTTAGCTTCTGAGTCTGAGGCTTGAATAACCGTCGGCGGCGCTTTAGGCCCAGCGTACTTTGCCACCGGTGCAGCTTGCAGCGGAGCTTTTTTGCGAGCAACAGCCGGCGTTGAAGCAGCTGAGACTGCGGAGATGGCGGCCGGACCTGCCACCGGGGCAGGTTGCTTTTGCATGGACAGAACTTTTTTAATATCGAGAATATCGCGATTAATGGCTGCCTTTTCTGCCGCCGGGGGGTTGAGTTTAAGGCATTTCTCGAATGTGCTCACAGTCTCTTTGTAGCGCTTTTGTTTGAGCAGAGCGTTGGCCAGATTGCTCCAGGTGACCCAGTCTTTATCGTTCAATGTCAGGGCTTTGCGGAAGGCTTGCTCGGCGCTTTCGAAGTCTTCCAATTTGCGATAACAGAAGCCCAGATTAACGTAAAAATCTGGGTCATAAGGAAAACGTGAAATCGCTTCGTGATAGTTGTCGACAGCGTCTTCAAAGCGCTGCTTTTCTAAATATTTATTGGCCAGATTATAGTAAGGAATAGCATCGCTGCGATCGGCGGCACCACTGTGAGGCAAGTTCGTATCAGGAGCTTTTTGTTGGGCCCCAACATTCGGTACGCTCAGGCAAAACACAATCATAATAAATTTCAATATTGTTTTTGTCATCAGCGATTTAGATCCGGCCAGCTCAAGATTTTGTCGTCGTCAATTGTAGCGAATGGATCACCATCTGGTAGCGGATCGCCTGATTTAACGGTAATGTCATTGAGTTCAAGAGTAACTGCGCGCAATTCTTTTTCTTGCGGTTTAGTCATTACATGACCGGCCACTTCAGTTTTTACCTGGCGCTGCTGTTCCAGTAACCTGGCCGCTGTTGCTTTCTCTTTTTCTTTAGCCAACTTTTTCATTTTGGCGTTCAATTCACGCTCGTGAGTGGCTTTGAGTATGCGCGCCTTGAGTTGCTCATTTTTCAAAAGCATGTCTACAATTTCTTTGTTTATCTGGGCGCGCTTTTCTTGCTCTCTGTGATTTTGAATGTAGGCAAGATATTTGCCGAAATTCCAGGTCATCTGAAAATTCCAGCCGGTTATATCTGAATTGGCTGGGAAAGCCAGAATGCGAGAGTGATTAAGATCGCGAATAGCCTCAATGAGACACTTATTGAGAATGCTATCGGCAGTGCTGGCATAAATGCTGCCTTTTAAATTGCCTTTGCGATCGACGCTGAAAATAACCGCAGCCGCGCCTCTTACCTGATCGGTCGCTTCAGCGCTCAGGCGTTTGAGCAACACGTGTTGAATAGACCTTTTAAAGCGAGCTATCCAATAATCCCAGGCCTGGATGCCTTCTGGTGCCTGATGATAAACAGTAAGGCCCTCTGCATGACTGGCCCATTGAGGCACATTTATTGATTTGCTTTTGTCCACCAGGTCGAGCATTTCATCCATGTGCATAATCTCAGCTGGCCCTCCAGTGGAACGGGCCGAGCTTTCGACATTGCCATGGCCGGCCGTTTTAATCATCTTTTTGCCGTTGCGAATTGCGCCATTTATTGAACCAAAGAAATCGGGCATTTCAAATGGCGAGGCCGAAGCACTAGGTGTGGTGCTTGCCGGAATAGTGGTGCTGTTCGTGACTGGTTTAGTCAGGCCTAAAAATTCTGTTACTCCAGAAGTCATCTGACTGAACCAGTCTTTTGGTTTGGCTGGAGCGGCGGGTAATACCAATTTGCTTGTGTCTAAGCCCTCTAATTTTTCTTCGGCAAAAGAACTGATCATCTCAGGTGGAACCAGTCGCGCTGCCATTTCTAGCTGTTTGAGAGCGTTCATGTCATAGCCCTGTTTCTTCAAAGCCAGGCCAAGATAGTAATGTGTTTTGCCGTCTTCGGGGTGGGCTTTGAGATCTTTAGCCAGAAGGGTCGCGGCTTCGGCGTAGCGGCCGGCCTTGTAAGCCTTAAGGGCCTGGTTTACTGTCGCCTTCGAATCTAATTTGGCTGGTTCTATTTTTGCCGGTTGTGCCTGAAGGGCACTGGCGCAGTTCAACGACACTGCCAGAGCCAGAAGTAATTTCGTAGCTAGTCGACAGGCCGCATTAGTGGCTGGTTGTGGCATAACACTCAAGTTAAATTTGGGCTCTGCATGTCTTTAAACATCACAATCGGATAGTTGTTGCGTTGTGCCACCAGTTTTGATGCCTTGGCTGCTGATAGCAGTAAGCCAGTATCTTTGCAGTCTTCAGGCATACCGGCTACGCCAAAGGCTAGCGCGAGATTGTCGGCATTAGACTCGGGGCCCAGCTGCCGCATTCTCAACATCTCCAAAATTCTGTGCGCCAGCATTGCCGCTGCCGGTGTTTCTGTATTGGGCAAAAGAATGACATAGCTGAGAGCTTCAAAATGAGCAAAAAGATCGAGGGAGCGAGTAGCTGTTTTGATGCGATTGCACGCTTCTTGCAGAGATGCAGGTGTCAGTGGCTGCAGCTGATTGTTATGCCAATTCCACATCTCAAAAATGATCACCGAATATGGTGTCTGATAAAGCTTGTAGCGCTGAAATTCTTGTTCTAGAAAATAGTGGAAAGAAGGGTAGGAAATAATGCCGGTGTCAGGGCGAGCGAGCATTTTATTGACTCGCTCAATCGCTGTGACGTCGATGGCCGTAGACTCAAGCCCGGCTGTTTTGTCATTTTTCGCCGATTTTTTAGCAATGACGATTAAATCGCAATTGAGTAGATTGAATAAAATCGGCACCCATTCTTTTTTGACCATTGGTCGCTTACGCAACAGATCAAATAGAGTTTCACCGCCATCAAGCTGTAGATAAAAAGCCTTTTGCTGTGGCATATCTACGGGTGCTCCCTTCGATACGCGTTTTTCAAAGTCTTGTTCCGACAAAAGCGGTACTTTTTTGTCGATGTAAGACTCCATCTTCAAACCTGCCGCCATCAGCGACTTGCTCTGGTCGACTAATGTAACACCTTCCATCATCAGTACATCGATGCGTTTGACAATGGTTTTTAAAGGGTTTTTCTCGTCGCGATAAAAATAGAACTTGCCTTTTTCCCAGGTCACCAGTTCCATAATCGCCTGTTCGCCCTGTAAATCCATGGCAGTGGCGTGATTCAAACTACCATCTTCGAAAAACAATTCGGCGGCCGATTGGCCATTGTCGACAAACAAACATCCGGTCATTTTGCCCATGTTGATTGACTGCAATAAATTAGGCACTGCCAGGTCGGTAAGCTCACCTTCCATAGTGGCAATTTTTGTGTAGCGGCTGGCATTAATTACCGGCATTCTCTGCCCGGTTGTAGCCTGTAGACCAAGAAAAGAAGTGCTGTATGAACTGGAAGTATTTGTATTTAGGCGGGATTGGCCGGTACCGGCCAGCATAGCGGAGTCGCCCAGGGTTAGAGTGTCTCCGGTGCACTCAGCGGTGACTAGATTCAAAATCAAGGCCAGGTCACCACTGGGGTAAGTCCAAATTTCTCGCAGGGCGCGGTTTAAGCCCTCAGTCAACTGCCAGATAGGTTCGCCAGTACCTTGGGCATTTAGATGGCAGGACAAGGCGAGATTAACATCGGTGCCCGGACGTAACCAGGAAAGCTCGATGAAACGGCCGGGGGTTTTCTGCGCCTGGTGAAGCATTTCGGTGATGTCTTTACTGGCTGGCAAAGACTCCAGAGGCGGCAGACGAAGAGGCAGGGAGTTTGGATCTACTTTCGGTCGATACATTGAAGCCGTATTTTTCCGGGAAACACTGACTAAGACTAACAGACTGTTGCCAAAATGTGGATCTAAAGTGGTGCTTTGAGCTTCTGGGGGCATAACTTAATTGGTTAAGTGGGTGGATTTTATAGCGACAATGCTATTAACTTGCATATTGTCAGTCTCAAAGAGCGCTTAAATGGAACGCACAAAACTTGCGAAAATTGCCAATACACCAGACGGCTTTGTGCTCCAGTCACTTGTAGAAATGGCTTCGATGATTCGTGGCTCGCTCATCGCCTTACCATTTCAAAAGCCCAATGAAGCACCTCTAGTGGTCACCTGCACCTTTGCTTTTGCAACCACCAATGTGCCGCGCTGGTGCCTCTATGCCGGTGAAAATGATGATGCGCCGGTGATCTGGACTAAAGACAGCGCAGATCTGGCTGAAATGAGCGCTATTTTGGCCAGGGGCGCCGCGCCAGGGGCTGAACGCCGCAATCAAGAAATCCCCTCGGCCTTGCCCGAGCCGGCAGTATTTGACCAGAGCCGCTTTGATGCCTTTTATCTAAAAATGGTGGACAGCAATTCGGGAATGTTTGCCGACGGCTCTTTCTACTGGTTTTTATCTCAAGAATTTCATCGCTACCAGCGCACCAAGCTCGGTTTCGGTATTGTCATCCTCGCTCCGGTGGGAGCAAATGCTCAGGTGACCCATCCGGCTGAAGAAATTCTTGCCTGGCTCGGTCGCATCGTTGTCAGCGAAGTGCGCAAATTAGATTATGTCTGCCACTTCAACGGCATGATCGGCATGGTGCTGGCAGGCTCTACTCTAGAAGAATCAGCGACTTGTGCCGCACGCATCATTGAAATTGCCATGGTGCACAATCAGAGTCAACGCTTTGAAGAAAACCTCAGGCCCTATGCCGGTGTAGCGGCCGTTCCTCAGACTTGCGAGCACCCCGGCATTATTATCGCTGCTGCGCAAAAAAGTCTTGAAACCAGTATGGCCGGCAATATTGCCGTTACTGCTTTCAGGTAGTCGGTTTGGGTAATTGTTCGACGAATGACTTTATTCTTGTCAATGCCAGCTCGATTTTTTCTACAGAAGTAGCGTAACTGCATCTTATGTGACCGGCGCCACCTGCACCAAATGCAGTGCCTGGTACTACTGCTACATGTTGTTCGAATAGTAATCTTTCGGCAAAGTCTTCGGCACTGAGGCCGGTGGCAGCGACACTGGGAAATGCATAAAATGCACCCTGAGGCATGTGGCAATGTAAACCGATAGAGTTAAAACCATCCACCATCACTTTGCGTCTCTGGCCGTATTGACTGACCATATCGAGCACATGCGGCTCAGCGCTCTTAATCGCTTCCAGGGCCGCTTTCTGACCGGTAATCGGCGCACAGAGCATGGTGTAAGAATGAATTTTCATCATCGTCGCCATGATTTCAGCTGGTCCGCAGACGTATCCGATACGCCATCCGGTCATGGCGTAGGCTTTAGAAAAACCGTTGAATAAAATTGTCCGTTCGTAAGCGCCGGCAAGCGACGGCACGCAGGTGTGTTCGCCATCGTAAATCAAACGATCATAAATTTCGTCGCTAAGAATATAAAGGCCGTTTTCTTCGGCAAAGCGCACCACGTCCTGCAAGACAGATCGAGGCATGGTGACGCCGGTGGGGTTAGACGGATATCCGATTAAAATAGCTTTTGTTCGGCTGGTTAGCTGCGCGCGCAAACGGTCTACATCTATAGCGAAATTGTCTACTGCATTGGTTTCAACCGCCACAGGCACACCGCCGGCCAGACTGACACAGGGTTTGTAAGAAACATAACAAGGCTCAGGCACCAGCACTTCATCACCAGGATCAAGAATAGTGCGCAAGGCAATATCTAGGCCCTCTGAAACTCCCACAGTAATGAGAATTTGATCTTCTGGGCGATAGGCGACCTTATATCGCTTTTGCAAATAAGCGCCAATCTCGCGGCGCAGTTCAATCAGACCCCAGTTGGAAGTATAAGAAGTCTGCCCACGTTCTAAAGAATAGATGGCCGCTTCTCTGATTTGCCAGGGTGTGACGAAATCTGGTTCGCCCACACCAAGCGAAATTACATCTTGCATTGAAGCCGCTATATCAAAAAAACGTCTGATACCTGATACAGGCAACTGGCCGGCTATTTTTGCTATAGGCTTTAAAGCTGCCATACACCTGATGATTTCTGAATTTGTTTAGGGCGCGATCACTAATCGCTCGTTGCTTTCAGCTTCTAGATAGAGTACGTCGTCTTCTTTGTAGCGTCTCAGTAAAAAGTGAGTAACAGTGCCTGTGACACCATGAATAGTGGCTAGCTTTTCGGCCACGAAATTAGCCAGCACTTTTAAGTTTACTGATTCGACAATCACGCGTAAATCGCTGCCGCCTGAAACCAACCAGACGCTTTTGACTTCAGGAAAACGAGCAATGCGAGCGGCTATTGCGTCAAAACCAACGTCGCGAGCCGGCACAACTTTAACGTCGATAAAGGCGGTGACTTTGTCAAAACCGGCTTTATCCCAATCAATAACAGCGTTATAGCGTTTGATCACGCCTTCATTTTCATACTGCTCAATAGAGCTTTTGATTTCATCAATGTTCTTGCCTGTTAACTTGGCAATGGTCTCAGCAGTGGTGCGGCCATCTCTGGCTAGAATGGAAAGAATTTCGCAAGGTTCTTGGTCTTTCATCTTGATTGATCGAGTCTCAATGCCGCTTTGCCTTGTTCTATGATCTTTTGCAATTTGCTTTCACCAATTTCTTCAATGCTTGCTGCTTTTTCTACTGGTGCAAAAATTTCACCGTACCAGTCGGCACTTTCAAATTTATCCATCCAGCTATCGAGTTTGTCCCATTCGCCGTCATTGAGCCCCAGTAAAAAACGCGCGCGAAAAGGGTCAACGCCTTCAGTTTCAAAAGCGGCCACTCGCAAATCGCGGCCTAAATTGGTATCGAATCTGGCCACACCAGAGGCATCTACATCGACGTCGCCGTAAATATCAAAACGCTTGATCAGGTCTTGGGCTTCCGCGATATACGAATCATGGGTGCGCTTGCCTTTTTCAGTCAACTTATAGGCTGCTTTGTTGACGTCTATTTCAATTAGTGCTTCTCGTTCGGCCCAGGCGATTACGTCAACCAGTTCGGCATAATCTTTAGTGACATCAATTTGGGTGCCTACACTAATCTGGTGCAAGAATAAAACCCGACTGTAGTCTTCGATTTGTTTTGCCATATTGGCGGCGGCATCGAGCTTAGCCGGCCCCGATTCTTGCTTCTGGCTGCCGTTAGCTGAGTTTTTCTCTGGTGCCTTTTTATCTATGACCACCAGATCGCAGCGCATGTATTTAATAGAATCTCTCTCTGAAGAGACGAAAGCCTGAGCAAGTGGTGCCTCAGGATCAAGCTCTTCATTATTGGCTTTGAGGTCAATGGTATTGGAGATAAAAATGCCGTCATTGTCGCGATCAAATATAAGATTCTGCAAGGCGCGCAGATCATCGAGCTGACCTTCCGGCAGGCGACCCGCTTCAACTAATTCTTCAGGCGACTGAGCACCAAGAATTTCAAAAACGATGTCTACTGCCGGTTGGCGCACGATGCGATCATCCAATGTGAGCACCACCAGATGCTGATTCAAATGGTCAGAAACTCGCAATAAATAATTCATTAGCGTCTGCGTCCGCCCCATCCGCGTGAACCCATGGAGAATCCGGAAGAACGTCTACCGCCCCAGCCGGAGTTCGTGGAGGAACTGGGAGACGAGCCACTGAGACCGCCCCAGCTTCTTTTGCTTGTGGCACTGCTATTGGTGAATGTACCTGAACCGAAACCGGTTTTGCTGGTCAGTCCACCGCCGGCTTTTGTTTTAAAGCGCGAGAAGAAACCCTGATTGGCAGTTTTTTGTTGCGTATATTGTGGGCTCTGGCGCCAGGTGTTGCGATTGCCCATGAGGCCGCCATAGTTTGAATAAGGCGTGTGGTAGCGACCACCCCAGCTATTCATCATGTGCGACATCACCATCATTTGCACGAAAGGATTGTCGAGAATGCTGCGATGCCCTTCGTAATATGGTCTGCCATCATGGCCGGCCACGCGATAAGGCAACTCGTTATTGACTACAGCGCCTGTCTGCTCGATTGCAAAGAGCTTGTCGTCGCCGGTTTGAAATCCAGGTTTTTTGTCTTTGTCAATATAGCCGATTACAGTAAGGCGGTCGTTTTCGTGAGTGGCATCTAGCGCTACAACTCCTTCGCCGTCATAAATTTCGTTGACACGTTTTTCGAAGTCAGCCATTTTGCTGTTGAAATCTTTGTCGCCCTTGGTTTCAAAAAAGGCTTTCTGAACTTCATCTAAATTGATTTTCTGAGCCGTACCCTCAATTTCAGCCGATACATAATGTTCTTTAACACTCTTAGATGTTGTAGAACATCCGCTCAGGCTAACCGAAGCGCCACCCAGAACGGCCAGACCGAACACTACTGTGAGAGATTGCCAGCGTTTCATTTGTTTAGAACCCCCGTCATTGTTATTATGTACTATAACAACTCCAGCGGGCTAAGCTGGCGATATACATGATTCTTTTCTGGTTGGGCAGTTTGGCTGAAATTAGATACCTTTCTTTGACGGTATACTCGTCGAGTATGCATGTATGTATGTATGTATGTATGTATGTTCATTAGTGGGCCCGGAGTTTCATGAAAATATTAGCCGCTGTAGACGGTTCAGCTCATTCAGAAGCCGCATTAGACGCTTTAGGCAGCTTTAAGTGGGCCGAAGGTACTGAAATTGTTTTGTTCACGGTGCTCAAGCAGGCCGAGAATGCTATGCCTTTTGGCCGCAAGCCGGTAGACCAGACTCCCAGTGCCGAGGTTGCGGCTTCTGCCAGTCAGTCGCTAGAGAAAATGGCCGCTCAATTGCAGTCCAAACTACGGGGCTGTCGAGTTACTTTTGAAACCGCTCAGGGCGACCCCAAATCTGAAATATTGAATGGCGCTAAAGAAAATGCCGCCGATATGATTTTGATGGGGTCCCGCGGTCATCGCGGCATGGAGCTGATGTTACTCGGCAGTGTGTCGCAAGCGGTACTGATGCAAGGCCAGTGCCCGGTAGTGATTGTTAAAAGCGAAGCTACAGAAGCACCCAATGCTGCTCCCAGTTTAGCCAGCGGTTTTAAAAACGTGCTGATTACACTGGACAATTCGCCTTATTCAAAAGCGGCGCTGGCCTGGGCCAAAACTTTGAACTGGCCAGCCGACACCCGCTTCAAACTAATAACTGTTGTCAATGCTCTGACCGATTCTTTTACTTCGGCAGAGAGCGCTGTGCGTGCCGGTAGCCTATCGCGTGAGCACGATTCGCTGCATGCTATGGCTCGAGCCGAGTTGGAAGAAATGGCAGCTGATTTTGTTGATTATGTCGGACCGGGAAGAGTGACGACACAAGTTGGCGAAGGCGATCCGCGAGAAGTGATTTTGCACATTGCCGGAGCCTGGGGAGCCGATTTGATTGTGATGGGATCGCATGGTCGCACCGGCTTGACCAAGCTGTTTCTAGGCAGTGTTTCACACGCTGTGGCTGTTCATGGTTATTGCTCAGTGGCAATCGTCAAAGGCATCGTGCCGAAAGGTCAGGGAGTTCGTCAGCAGACTACCGGCATGTTTAAACTGCCCGATATGAAAGAAATAGAAAGCCGGTTGCCGCCAATTCCAAATTCGTCCAATCGTCCTGACACACCTCATGTTCCGCCGGGCGGCATGGGCTAGGATAATTAGTTTCAGTTTGAATCCAAATCTATTTCGCCATTACTTGATAAACCAGTACCACAGCCACTATCAAAATCAAGATCAGGGCTTTGGCGATAGAATATAGGCGCTCCATATTACTAGCGATTCTCCAGAGCTTCTTCGCTGCCGGCATTTTCGAGCGCGTCGAGAATGGCAGCTCGCTTGATGTGGGCAGACTTATCGTCTTTAAGTTTATTGACTTGATGGTAAATGTCAGAAGTGACCAGCGGCACAAAACCTAGCTCTGAAGCTTTAAAAACTCCGTGAGTGCCTTTGTAGACTTTTTCTGCGGTGCTACCGGCTTCGAGCCCAGCCAGACCTTTAGGAGCGAATTCCAAACCGCCTTTGGCACCGCGCAGTGCTTTCCAGCCACCGGCGGCCAGACCGACACTGACATCTGTGAGGAAATATACTGAGCGTGCGGTGTTCACATATTGACCGGCATCTGATTCGCGGGCTCCGGCATTGTTGAAAATGCCAGTACCGCCGACAGTGGCACGGAGCGAACCTTTTAAAACTTGTTTAGTTAAGTTCTGCTCGACGCCGGTTTTAAGAGCCAGCTCGCCGGCTACTTGAGCCACCCGTGCTGCTTTAAATGCGGCCGCCACCTCAATGGTGCCTGTTGCCACCATGCCCACATCGAGCGCAGTCATCAAACCTTTTTCGCCGAAATGCTTGGTCATCTCCCAGCGTCTGTAGCTGCTCAGATCTTGTGCCTTCATGGTCTCGTAACCATCTGTAGTGCGAACGACAACTTGTTGACCCGGATCAAAGGTGCGTTGAATAGTGAGCTTTTTGCCCACATTGTCCACGCCCACCATATTCTGGTAGCTCCACCACTGAGCTTCTTGTGCCTGAATTTCTTGAGTGACTACTATTTTATTGTCTTTTTCAGTGATGTGGAAGCGGCTCTCTAAAAGGTTGATGTCGCGTAAATTCTCGCCACTTTTAACGGGGCTGCCTTTAGCTGCCAGACCTAAAAGATTGCCGTCAGCATCAAACCTTCCTTGCATGCCGCGCAACTCGGTATCGCCCCAGTTTATGGCCCGCTCAGGCCGTTTATCGAAAGTGCGCAATTGTGTCAAAACCGGTTGCAATTCAACTTTGCGGTCGATGATCCATTTATCCATAGAATCCATGTGCTTCTTCTCAGAAGCGTTTAGATCCCAGTGCTGAGGCAAGTTTAAGTCGATGCGAGTGATTTTGCCTTGCTGATCGCGCTCGATTTTAGCGCCACCAGGGGTGGTGTTAGCAAATTTGCTGTCTGTAGCTTTATTCAGTTCGTCAATAACTTCTATATATGTGCGTGCACTTAGAGCTGTGTTGACAAGCTTGCCAGTGGCCGCTCGCCAGGCGTTACGATCGCTGTCGGCATTTTCAGTCCAGCCTTTGGGCAACCCGTTTTGCCGGATAGTGGCGGTGAGCTGACCGTCTACGCTTTGCAGAAGAGCTGTCTCTAGTGGCTTGATGCGCATTTCTGAACGCTGCACCCATTCAATGGCGGCATCCAAGCGCATCATCTGATTATCATCAGGAGGACTTTTGGGATTGATCTTCAGATCAATTTTTCCGTCCAAAGGCAGCTTTGCTTCATTGCTCTTTATGTCTGCTGCGGGCAAACCGTAAGCCTTAAGGCGAGCGACTTCTCCAGGCATCGCTTTGGTTTGCAACCAGTCGACATATTCGCCGTAAGCTTTGCTTGTGGCAGGGCCAAACTCGCCTCTGGCCAGTTCGGCTTTGATCTCTATTTGTCTTGCTTTCAACTCGGCTGCTTGCTTCGGCTCCAACTTTGCTGTGCCGTCGCCACTATTAGATGGTGACATCACTGCCGGCAATAAATTGTGCAACGTCATTTGCACATAACCGAGGCGCATGCGATCGTTTTCGGCTTTGGCGTCGGCTTGAGAATTTTCTGGCTTGGCTTCAGGTTTTGCTTCGGCTTTAACTTCAGGCTTGGGTTCGGTTTTAGGTTCGGCTTTAACTTCGGTTTTGACTTCGTCTTTCGCTGGTTTACCGCACAAGGCCTCGTGAATCAGCGCGTTGCCAGCACACTTAGTGCTGTCACTTTTATCGTCAGTGTTTAAGGCGCGTCCTTCTACCATGATTTACTGACTACCATACTTCACCGAATTTAGCTCTAACCGGATCTCCAGGTGCCTGGTGCTCTCCAATCCAGGAGAGCGCGGCAGAGCCGATTATGGCTACACCGAGAGCGGCGCCGCGCGCTTCTCCCCGCATAGTTTTACGCAAGTGACTGATCAGATCTGATTTCCAGGGCTCATTGCCTGGCTTAGTCAACTCTCTTTCAGCAAACTGCAAGGCTCGCATTTTATGATTTTCTTCCGGGGTCAGCTGGCCTTTTTTTTGCAAAGCAATACGCTCTTCGCGCAACTTCTGCACTTCAGAAGCGGTAAGAGGGACAAAACTTTTTTCTGTCTGAGACGTATTAGTGGCCGCCTTATCCAGGGAGGCCAGGTTTGGCGCGGGCTTGTCCCAACGACTTTTTTCATTGTTATTGGCGGCCACCGGAGTTTCTCTGACTTCGCGAACGGGCTCGACAACTTCTTTTTTAGGCTCGGGTAATACTTTTGGTTCAACTTTTGGTTCAACTTTTGCCACTACTTCGACTTTGGCAACTTTAACTTCATTAGGTACCACGTCTTCAACCATGCCGCGCAAAGACGGCACTTTGCCGCTGGCCAGGCGTTCTACCGCGCGACCGTAAAGTGGCCTTTCAACACCGGCACCACCGGCCGAGTAAGCATTGCGATTTTCTTCTATTTTCTGCAAAATTTTCACGGCCGAAATTTCGCCCCGCTCAATTCTTTTTTGCATGCCACCAGAAAGAGTGCTGATGAATTCTTGCAAGCGGGCGGGGTTATTACGCACCATCACCAGTTTATTGACTTCGCCTCTGAATACTTGAGCGGCATCACCGCCGGTGACGACATATTTGCCGTCTGAATGAGCGTCAGGTTTTACTTCAGCCACAAGTTGACCGCTTTTGTCGATCATAATGCGGTTGCCTTCGCCTAAATTGACGTGGGCTTTTCCATCGGCTGGTTTAAGGTTAAGGTTGGGATAAGCCTGAGCAATGGCGTCTTCAATAATTACTTTGTTAGCGGTTCGTTGGAAAGCCTCAGTGAATTTGCTTGATTTTTCTCTTTTGGTGAAGCTAAGAGCCTGGTCGACGGTATGAGCAAAAGAGCGGTAGTCTGAAGCCGACCGCGAGTCGCCATTGCGGGATAACTCATTGGCCTTGTCGTTCGACCAGGCACTCACCGCTTGAATTTCGGCAATTTCTTTAGGGTTTGAATTGGTCTCGCCTTTGCCGTCAGGCACCCTTGCATAGGTCAGAGGCGATGGCAGCGGGAAATCCTTTAGATTGAATGGTGCTGGTCTGGAAGTCAGTTCAGCGATTTGAAAACGAAAATCTTCAGCAAAAGTTTTGACACGGTCACGCATCACCGGATTTTCATGATCGGTTCTAAGATTGCCGCTCATTTTGTCGAACCAGGTGGCCATAGCGTCTACCACGCCGTCCTGGCGAATTGCCGGTACGTTGTTTTTAGAACTTTCAGATGCTCTGAGTGTTTCGCCGGTGCGCGGGTCAAGTCTGCGCGATGACGGATCGATGAAAATAATGTCGCCGGTCTTTCTGTTGACCAGCACAATATCGGCTCCGATTTTGTCGAGCGGTGACTTGTCTTGAACAGGTAGTGCTTCCCAGCCCTGCTTGTCCAGGCCCTGCCTTTTTAATTCTTCTACCGTCAGTTTGTAGACGCCGTTTTGAATCTCGGCACCACCGTCTGTGCTGTTGCTGATGTTAAAGCTGCGAATGACATTTTCGTTGGCGCGCCATGAGTCGAGCATTTTCAGCTGTTCGGCAGTGAGAACAGTGTTGTCTGCTGTGGTGGTACGCCGGCCTTCCGCCTGGTCGGATACTACCTGGCTTTGTCCCACTGCGGCGTCTTGACTAAGTTTGCTTTGTGCCTGATCGGCGGCAACAGCGCCCTCAGGGCGTGCAGCGGCAGCATCAGTCTTGGCCGATGCAGAATATTCGGTAGTTTCACCCGGTTTTGCCATCCCGCCCTCACAATCTACATTTTTATATACCCGGGCAAGGCTTTTTCTGGACAGAAATTGGCAAAAAAAAGTCGGCAGTCAAGCCACTGGCGCCTGATTTAAGCTCTAAAAGAGGGGCCCGGTTGTCAAGTGTTATGCTGTTCTTAGGGGGTCAGGCAGCCTGGGGTGGGTGTTTTCTTAAAACCACGGCGCGCACAATGACGTCGATGCGATCCATCAGCTGAATGTCTTTTTCTTTGTCGGTAGGAAACAGTTCGCTGTTGAGCTGGTGCAGCCTTTGCAACAGATGCATCTGAGGATACGATTTGCCGAACAGTTGCATTTCGCACCAGGCCACTCGTGAAAGGGTGCGCTCGTGGGCCGAAGGGGCATTCGGTCTGGCTGCATCCGCCAGTTGCTGTTCGATCATTTTTTTGCGGGCGGCCGCGGCCGGGTCATCATCGTCGACATCGTAGCTGCCCCCGGGGCTGGTCATCGCCATAGGATTCATGGGCGCCGGCCCGCCGGCCATACTGCGCAAACTGCGCACAAAGGGATTGGCGTCATTGATAGAGTTGCCTGTGGCCGCTGGTCCGCTTCGGCTGCCCTCCATCTGCGGATTAACTGCCAGGGCAGCTTGCGGTTTGATGTGAAGTTTAACTTGAGCATATTGATCAAGAGCGTCTGTCCGAGCTGAGAGATCATCGCTGTGCGAGGGATTGCCAAAAACTTTCAATTCCATGCGATTTAGCCTGGCGATCAGTGGCTGGGTGGCGTAGGTCTGGCCGAGAATCTCGCTTTCCAGGGCTGTTACTCGGGGGTAACTGCCTGGTGACTGACTGGACCAATCTGTAGACGCTGATGAAGACGAATCATTATATGACCCACGGCTATAGCCGGCCGCCGGTACGTCTTTGGCACTTTTGCCCGGGGCGGCAGTGTTTTGAGCTGTTGCTACCACGGTGGGCACGCCCACAGCGGCAACAATTTGTGCCGTACGGCTATTGGCGCTGCCCGAATTGGTGGCGCCAAAAATGAAATTCTCCAGACGGTCAAGGCGCTTGTCGATGGTCTCGCCTTCAAAATGGCGCTCGAAATATTTGGTTTCGTAGACTCTAATTTCAGCTGTTACTGCGGTATTATCGCTGCTCTTTTGTTGGCTAGCGGCTGGTTTTGCCACAGGGATCTTTGCTTGACTCTGAGATTGACCCTGCGCCTCAGCCTGTGCCCGATTATGACTACCGCTCAAAATGAAAGACGCCAGTGCAAGCAAAATGAAAGAGGCGCGCATCAGAGTACTCCAGAGATTATCACTGAATATTACTAGAGCGCACCGGTGCGATAAAGGTGAGTTGTTTAAGTAATCTACGAATAGGCTTGGGAGCGCAGCAATTTAAATTGCCGCACCTGATCGTCGCGACCAATGGCATAAGCGTGGTTAAGATGGAAGTCGATAACTTTGAGGGCATCAAGTTTTTGATTGCTGCCGTAGCAAGCACGCACTCGCATCTTGCCCAATTTAAAGCTCAGGTCAGAGGAAGGGTCTGTGTGATCAACCAGTCTCTCTGCCAGATCTAGCGATTTGATAGCCAGGTCAAATTTGCTTTCAGCCAGGTATTCATCAACACTCAAAATCAAAGAGCGCAAGCGATAATCGCGTCTTAGTGCCACAAGCGCGAGAAAGTCGGTTTTAAATTCCTGGGTAATGCCGCGTTTTTCTTGCTCGCCTATGGCGCAGGCAAGCAAATCTTTTACTTCAGGATGGGCCATGCCAAGCTCAATGGCGCGATTGAGATCTTGCACGCAGAGCGCAAAGGCGCACAGGCCCAAAAATGCTTTTGATCGCATAAAGCGATACTGCGCTTCTAGTGGATGTCTTTCGACTAACAGGGTGAAATTATGTACCGCAGCGCCATAGTTCGCCTGTTCAAGCGCTTCTCTGCCGTTTATAAAGGCGAGTGAATCAGTATGATCGAAACCAAATGCTTCTGTGGAATCAGTAAACTGGTCCATAGACAGAGACTACCCCGGCAACGGAAAAAATTGAGGACAGATAAAGGGGGATGCCAAGTGCTAATTTTATCTTAGCAAAGATGCCCAATTCCGGTGGCAAACGCCAACCTGGCTAAGGTAAACAAAAACTCATCTGCCAGTATTTATCAGCTGCGGCTTGTCAAGCTTTTACCTTGTCTGTCTTTATCACCGGTACCCCGACAGAGACTTTTGCGCAAAAATCTCTGTCGGGGTACCGGCAAAGAAGAAAAGCCGCCCCGAAGGACGGCTGGAGCACTTTAACTTGAACATGATAGTGTGAACTGCCTCTAATGGAACCTGACTGCGCCTCAGTCATACTGACATCGAAATTGATTTACAGGAAGAAATCGTGATTTATACGGAAATGCCTGAAGTAACTGAAGAAGAAATGGTAAAGCCACTGGCCGAAGAAGACGGATGGCAGATTGCGCGCGCTTCTTTCACCAGAGAAGCGATGCATTATTCCATTCGTGGTGGCATTGCACTGGCCATACTGGGCGCCCTTGCTTTTGGTGCTTTCTACATTTTTGATCAGTTGGTAAAGATGCCACCTGAAGCCGTAAGCGGCGTGCAAAAAATTCTTTCTCCAGTACAAAAATACTTGCCTTTTGGCGGTATGACTGGTGGTGCTGGTGGTACCAGTGTCGAAAATTCTGAACTGGCCGCTGATAAAGCTTTGAAGTCCGGCTCTAAATCAATATCTGCTTCCACCGGCTCGGCGAAACTTAAAACCGCAGTCAGGCATGGCAGAAAACGTAACCGCCAGATTGCCTCCAGACCTGGTCATGGTCATGTGCGACCTGTTCAAGCCGGGGATGACCCCACCGGCGGTCGTGTCATTTATCGCGACGGAATGATTACGGAATATTCCTGGAAATAATGCCTGGGCCACTGGCCAGCTGCCATTGAACTCCAACCCTCTTTGCTTTTTAGGTCAACTATAGTCTTCCCTATACAGAATTATGGTCCAACCTATATTTTGGCAAGGTTCCGATGAGCTAGCCTAGGCGAAGAGGCAATGCGGTAGTTCAATGAATAAAATCAATGCTGTGGCGGAATTTCTCACCAAACTCAAAGACAAACTGGTCTCACCTCAGCCGGAGGTGCCAGAGTCTTGCCCCCTGGCCAGGTTGAAGAAAATGGAGTCACGCAGCAAAGAAACTGAGGCCAATCTGATAGACAGTATCAGCCGCCAGACCACTACTGTGCGCGAAGTCGCCGTGCGCTGGTCAAGCAATCCAGACAATTATGTGCGGCAGCAGATTCTTAAGCCGCATGAGATGCGTGGCAACAGCAGCAATTTTGAAATTGACCCCATGGCCAATTTAGACTGATTATTTGTTTTTGGCTGAAAGCTCTTTTACTGTCGCCAGTTCGCTTTCCAGATCTACCGTGGGTTTGTTTGCCTGCTTAGAAATGTTGATGGCCCGCTCATAACTCGCTTGCGCCTGGTCGTATTTTTTCTCTGCCACGTAGACTTGAGCTAGACCAACAAGATCGGCCACCAGGTCGACATGCATCAAACCCAGTGCTTTTTCGTGCATTGCCAGGCTCTGGCTGTATAGTCGATTGGCTTGAGCGCCGTCACCCTGTGCATAGTAAAAATTGGCAAGATTGGCAACAGCTGCTGCATGAGCAGGTGAATCGGCAGTGAGGCCTTTAGCGGTTTCAATCGCTTCTTTGTATTTAGCTTCGGCGGTAGCTTTGTCACCGGCCTTGAGGGCGGCGTCGCCTTCGGTGGTCAGTTTCTTCCATCTGCTTTGTTCTGCGCCAACCGGCGACGAAGTGGCATTTGACAATTCGCTGGAGGCTTGATTGCAGGCTGTTACGCTTATTGCAAAAGCGGCCGATAAGAGCAAAATACCCAGACTTTTAGTGCGCATAATCTAACCTGTAATTTGAATGTAAGCATTATGAGCACTGGCGCCGCAACATTCCAGATGCTTTGACTGAGGTTAACTTTATTTGCTGCCGGAGGAACCAAACAACGGCCCTGGCAGTCTGCAGCTCAAAGTAAACAAGCGGTACTTTGCCTGGTATTCTGCAATAACACAGAGGTTTGATCAAATGTATTCCGGCAAAGTCCTTCTGGCGCTCTCAACTTGTTTTGCTCTTATTCTGAGCGCATTGCCTTCATCGGCCGCTGAAGTAACCGAAGGTACTGCCACTGTTGCCGATCCTGTGCAGCACGGTGCTGTTAATCGCGATGCCGAAGCTCTGTCGCCGACAGCGAAGGTAGATTCCGAAAGCAAAGAGCCTTTCGTTGAAAAATTACCCCGCTTGATTCTTGCTTTATCAGGGGGCGGCTGCAAAGCTGTAGCCGAAATTGGCGTTCTGCGCAGCTTTGAAAAGCATGGCATTAAAATTGACGGCATTGTCGGCACCAGTATGGGCTCCACCGTTGGTGCACTTTATTGCGCCGGCGTTTCTGTCGACGACATTGAAAAGCTTTTTCTCGATGACACCATGCAAGACGCCATGCTCAAAGGTGCGATATTGAGCATAGTCACCCGGCCAATCAAACCGGTGCTCTATTTATTCAAAGGCCGCCCTTACGCGGGAATTACCAGCGGCGGCGGTTATTTAAAGCTTTTACAAAAAAAGCTGCCTGCAACATTTGCCGAACTGAAAATTCCTTTTGCAGCAGTGGTGACTAATTTGACCGACGGCGAGACCACTGTGCTGACCAAAGGCGATCTGCCGCGGTCGGTTCTGGCCAGCAACTGCGTGCCCACTCTCTATCGCCCAGTGATGATTGATTCGAAACTTTATGTAGACGGTGGGCTGAAAGCTAATTTGCCTTCAAATATCGCTCAGAGCATGGGTGCAGATATCGTGGTGGCCGCTCTATGCGACACTGCCGTCAAGCCTGTTCCCAATAAGCAATTTAAATCGAAAAAGCAGCTGATTATGCGAGTGATGGACATCATGCTCGCCAATGCCGATAAGCAGCAGGCGCACGCTTCCGATATTCTCATTTATCCTGATGTAGACTTTGTGCCTGGTTTGACTAAAGACAAAGAGATATTGAGGCGCGGTATCGAAGTGGGACAAAAAGCGGCCGATACAGTGGCGGCTAAAGTGCAGGCCCAACTTCTGGCTCTTGATAAATCACAGGGCCGACGCGCAGTTGTAGAAATACCAAGCAAAATCGTTGACCCTGCGCCGGTAGAAGTAAAGGCTGATTAATCGGGGATGAAATAATATAATTAGCCCAGGAAACCCCAAGGTAAAAACTGCGATGGATGTGGGTGTGAGTTATGGTTGTCAAATCGGATCACGTGGATGGTAGTAAACCTGTTGTAGACTCGAGTTCGTCATCTGATACCGCCGGTAATGCCAGAGCGGTTAGCGGGTCAGCTGCGTCATCGACCGAAGCCGTTTCTACCCGCACCCTGCGTGATTTGATTGATGGTTTTGACGCCCATGTGGCTAAGACTGCCATTGTCAGCTACGGTAAAGACAATTCCACCAGCATCACTTACAGCACTCTGCTCAGCCAAATTCGCGAAGTCGCCGCTGCTCTTTTAACCAGAGGCATTAATAAAGGCGACAACGTGATTTTCTTTGCTCCCAACTCCAGTGCGTGGATCATCAGTGCTTTAGCCACGATTTATACAGGAGCTACAGTGGTGCCGGTCGATTCGCAACAGAACGACGATGTACTGAGACATATTGTCGATGACAGTGCGGCCGGCTGGATCTTTACTGATGAAAAAGGCTATAAGCGCCTGGACAAAGTCTTGCCTAAAAGCGGTGCCAAAGCAAAGAGTGCACATCATATAGTACGCCTCGATTCAATTGACACTGAAGAGAGCTGGAACAAAATTGCTCCTCAGGCTGAGGCGGCGTCGGCTATTTATCCGCCCATGGAGCCTAAAGATACTGCCTTATTGTTCTATACTTCGGGCACCACCGGCACCCCTAAAGGTGTGCCCCTCAATCACACTAACATGCTTTTGCAATTAGACGAAGTGATTTCACAAATCGATCTGCTTAAACAGGGCGACCGTGTGCTGCTGCCGCTGCCGCTGTTTCACGTCTATCCGCTCAACACGGGCCTTATGGCACCACTGCTGATGGGGCTGACGATTATTTTGCCGCGCTCTTTAACCGGCCCTGAAATTATGCGAGCCATCAATGACGGCAAAGCCACAGTAATAGTCGGTGTGCCTCGTTTGTTGCGTTCGCTCTATCAGGCCATCGAAACCAAGTTGCATAAAAATCCGCTGGTCGGTGCTGCTTTCGATGCCACGCTCGAATATTGTATCGTCATGGATCAAATGTTCAATGTGCGGCCGGGCAAGACCTTACTGGCACCCATACGCAAAAAATTCAGCTCCACGCTGCGTCTATTCACCTGTGGTGGTGCTCCACTGCCAAGCGAGCTGGCTTACAAACTGCGCGCTCTTGGTTGGGAAATCGGCGTCGGTTATGGACTGACTGAAACCGCCCCGCTGATTACTTTCCGCATGCCCAGCGATCGCGACCTGGAAGGTGTGGGTCAATCGATTACTAGAGTAAAAGTACGCATCGAACCTCTGAAAGAGCCAGACGATAGACTCGATAAAGGCGCCGGCGAGATTGCCGTCAGTGGCCCCAATGTATTTTCTGGCTATCGAAATTTGCCTGAACTGAACAAAGAAGTGTTCACCGAAGACGGTTGGTTCAAAACAGGCGATCTGGGCGTAATTAAAAACGGCAGCCTGCATGTGATTGGTCGGGCCTCTTCTACTATTGTCATGGAAGGTGGAGAAAAGATTCAGCCTGAAGACGTAGAAGATCGTATTGCCAAACAACCTGCTATTGCCGAAATTGGTCTATTGCAAGCAGATCATAAGCTGGTAGCGCTGGTGGTGCCAGACAAAAAAGAAATTGGCGATAAAGACCCGAGAGCGGCAGTCGCCAGCGCCCTGAAAGTCGCTTCCGGCGGCCTCGCTTCGTACCTGCACGTCACTAATTTTGCTATCACCAATGAAACGTTGCCTCGCACCAATCTGGGCAAAATAAAAAGACATGAATTAAAAGATCGCTACGAACAAGCCCTTTCTGAAGACGGTAAAGACGGTAAAAAAAATAAGAGTGCTAAGAAAGGCAAAGGTAAAGACGCTCCAGCCCTTGATTCTAACGATCAAATTCTATTAGAAGAACCGGCTGCTATAGCAACCATGGAATGGCTACAAAAACGCTTTCCAGATCAAGACATTACCCTTGATACCAGTCCACAATTAGATTTGAATATCGACTCACTTGAGTGGATGCACTTAACCCTTGAACTTGTAGAACACACTGGTGTGGAATTGACCGGCGAAGCAATTTCGCGCGTCACCACCGTGCGTGAGCTTCTGGCAGAAGTGGTGGCATCGGCTGAAGGCGGTGAAGGTGCCGTTTCGCCGATTGAAGATCCTGAACACTATATAAGTGATGAGCAAAAAGAATTTCTTATGCCATTGACCGGTTGGAAAGTGTCGGCAGCCAGTGTGCTTTACCATTTCGTCATGACTGTCATGAGCCCATTTAGAGTTGAAGCGGTTGGTTTAGAAAACATCGCCGATTTGAAAAATTGTGTCTTTACACCGAACCATGCCAGTTACATTGATGCTTTCGCCATCTGTGCCGCGCTGCCTGAGGCCGTTGTGAAAAGAACCCAATGGGCAGGATGGACAGGAATCGCCTTTGGCAATCCTGTTTTCTCATTCCTCAGTCGCCTCGCCCGCGTCATTCCGATTGAAGCAAAGCAATCTATTTTTGCCAGCCTCGCCCTTTCAGTTTCAGTTTTGAAGCAGGGCAATAATCTGGTCTGGTTCCCAGAAGCGGAGCGCACTTTGACCGGTAAATTGCTGCCTTTCAAACAAGGTATTGGCCTTCTGCTTGAAAAAAATGACACAGTGGTGGTGCCTGTTTATTTAGACGGCACACGGCAGGCTCTTGAACCAGGAAAGTATTTCCCCAGTTTCGTTCCAATTCGAGTTATCTTCGGAAAACCGGCCAGCGGTCCTGAACTGGCTAAGGAAGGCAATGGCAAAGATGATCCCGAAAAAATTGCCAACGCTTTATTAGAGCGAGTAAAAGAACTTTCTAAGCAAGCTAAAAATAAGCCGGAGAGCAGCTCTTAAAATGATCGCTGAGATCAATAAGGGCAAAGAATTGGAGCCTGTTTGGCCCTCATTGCTGGCGTTATTGGCTACCGGCGGTTTGCATATGGCTTTGCCTGAAGCACTAGCCGTGGGTCCGCGCTGGTCACTGCTGGCCCTGGTGATGGTGACCATGGTGCCGGCACATTTTGTTCACGCCCGTGGGCACCACCAATTTTGCAAACCAATTGGCTTTTTCATTATCGGTACAGTCACCGTAGAATTGATCATTTCGGTCGCGCTATTGGTGCTGGCCATTCCCAGGCATGTGGAGACGCCAGAGCAGCTTTTGCATTCGGCAGCGGCATTGTGGGTAACGAACATCATCACTTTTGCCGTCTGGTACTGGCGCCTTGATGCCGGCGGCCCTCATAAAAGAAACATGCGAGACGCACACAGCGATGGTGCTTTTCTGTTTCCGCAAATGACCATGGAAGTACCATGCGAGTCAGATAATGAACAAGAAAACTGGGCGCCGCTCTTTATCGATTATTTGTTTCTTGCTTTTAACACCAGTACAGCATTATCGCCAACGGACGTTCCGGTTTTGTCGCGCTGGGCCAAAGTGCTGATGATGATTCAGTCTGCTATTTCGCTGGCTGTAGTGGCGCTTTTGGCCGCCCGGGCGGTGAACGTCTTATGATTCGATTTGGTGAATTGCTGGTTAGATTAAAGCTCGTCAGCGAAGTCGATCTCAATGACGCTCTCGTGGTGGCACCACAATTTGGCTTGCCTCTCGGCCGCACTCTGGTTTTATCGGGACGCATCAGTGAAGCGGAGTTACAACTGGCAGTGGAACTCCAACCGCTAATCGGTCAAAATATTTGCACCATAGATGATGCGCGCAAAGCAGCACAAATGGTGCGAGCTAATGGCCTGAGCCCCGCCGATGCCTTGAAGAAAATAGGTGTACAGGGCGCTACTGATAAAGCTACTCTTGGTTGCATTCTTACTGATGCCGGTTTATTAACGGCAGCACAATTGGAAAACGCACAGAAAATCAGTTATGAAACCGGCATGCGACTCGGTCGAGTGCTGACATTGAACAATGTCATTTCGCATCCGCTCTTGACTCAGGCTTTAGACCTGCAATCGATGGTGCGCCAGGGTCGCATGTCATTGCCTCAGGCCGTGGAAATGCTTGTAGCCACGGCACCAAAGCACGCCTTGCCCTTGCGGCTTGAATCACACGGGCTGAGACCGGCACCGGCAAAGAAACAAGTGCGGTTCGGCGAGTTTCTCGTTATGTCGGGTCTGGCCAGCGAAAATGAAATACTCAATGCCATGGAAACCAGCTTGAGTAAGCAACTGAGTTTAGGCGAAGCGATTGTAGCACTGGGCCTGATTTCAGAATCGGTTTTTAAGAAGGCCGAACGTCTGCACGAACAGGTCAGCACCGGTGATATCGCCCTGAACCAGGCCACTGACGAAATTTACCGCCTCATCCACGGTGACCGCACGCAGACAAACGATGCCGTAAAGGAAAGTGACATACCTTCACCGGTTTTGGGTGAGTTGCTCAAGATGACCGGCTTCGTCAACGATTCAGATATCAGCGAAGCAATTGAATTGAGCAGTCGCTATCCTGCCTTAATTGGGAAAATGCTTGTGGTATCTGGAGCTATAGACGAAGCTACTTTGATTGCTTCGCTGCGCTGTCAGTATTTATTGAAGCATGGTTATCTGGCAGTAGATCAGGCCGTTAAAGCCTTGCAATACACGAGAAAAAATAAAGTCAGTTTTGATGATGCAATGGAAGAACTGGGAATAGCCAAACCAACCGGAATTTGAGCACTAAATATGGTGCTCATACAAATTGCTTATTTTATGACGCGCATCTTTTTTGTAATGATTGTTTCTCGATTGTTGCTCTCAACACATTGCACTGTGACCAGACGATCGCCGGGCTGGGCATCTTCTACCATTTGCCACTGCCAATTGACCGTACCGGCGGCATCTGCTCTTTTTTCGCCTAAATTTGGATGTCGGCTGGGCGTGCCGTTTGGTTTTCCTACGGTAATCAGACATTGAGCATGCGGTTGTGTCTGTACCGTAACACTGCACGGTTCGCCTCGACGCACTACTTTAGTCATGCCGATAAATTTGGCCCGTGCCTGAAAAGGCAACGCCTGCACCGGTACAGCTGTGCCTAAAAGAAGGGTGACAAGCACTAATTTGCTGATAACTTTGCTCATACGTACCTCTGATTCCCTTGCATGATACCAAGTAACTAACCAAGAAAAGAATACGATTTTGGAACCAAACGTTTGGGCAGGCGTCTACTAGTTCACCGCATCGAGAAAACAGATGTTGGCGGAATCATGTTATCGGCGACGCCGACGGCCCAAAGTAAATCGACTTATATATATATAGGATAGAAATTAGATGAAAAAAGTGATTACAGCTAAGACATTGATGCTGGCCCTCGTTGTGGCACCAGGTTTAGCAGCGGCCGTTAGTGGTATTGCAACTGCTCCGGCAAGTGCTCAAGGTTTTAAAGACGTGTTGAGAAACGCCCTCGGCGCTAATAACAATGGCAATTACAATGGCACCGACTTTAATAGCAATTTCAATGGCAATAGCAATTTTAATGGCAGCGGCGTTAACAACAACAGCTATTACAACGGCAGCGGCAACAATAACTATGGAAATTTGAGCGCCAATCAAATGACCTCGATGCAGAACTTAGACAACTCCCGCGCCCAGGCTAACGCTAACATTTCGACCGCCATCAGCAACGGAACTTTGAGCGCTTCTCAGGCCCAAATGTTCCAGAACCAGGTTTCGCAGAACGCTAATGACCAGGCGGCTTACATCAGCGCCAATAAATTTGGTTTTACAGAAGTCCAGACAATTTTAAATAATTTCAATTCGATTAACACCAGCATAAATTCGGCCATTGCTACCGGTGTGGCTAACCCTACGATCAATGGTGGTGTGATTGGTAATGGCGGTGCCTGGTTCCAACGCGGATCTCAATCACCTAGATGGAACCGCGGTCGCTGGAACAGTGGCTATGCAAACAGTTATTGGACCTCGTTCGACAGTGCACTGAATGCCGTGCAAGTACGCTTGCAAACCGGTCTGAATACCAGGCAACTTTCTTCACATGAATACCGTGATTTGAAAGCTCAGTATGATCATATCTATAACCAGGGCCAACACCTCAAAGCTAATGGTCGCAACAACTTCCACGGCATTACGCGCAACAACTTAGAAAGAAGCCTTGATGATTTGAATTCATCAGTGACTGTGCAATTGGCTGATAATGAGCGTGGCGGCCGCGGTCGCTATGGTGGTGGCGGTTGGCGCTACCAGTAGACTTCCAGAATCATTCTAGTTAGATAAAAGAGAGCCTGAAGCTATTCAGGCTCTCTTTTTCAACGAAACTTTCGCCAAATGGCTGCGTTGACAACTTAACGTACCGTATGATTTGGATCTTATAAAAATTTGCCTGGAGACTGTATGTCAAGAACCTTTAAAGCCTTCGTAAACGCCATGGTGGGTTTACTTATCGTTTCATCAACCAGCTCGGCCTTTGCTGCCGACAAGAAATTCTTCGGTGTGGAATATGATCCGTCCTTCGAACAGATGACGGCTTATGCAGCTGATGAACCTTACACAGCAAATCTCGAGCCACTGGTTGTTAAAGATCAGTTTGCCTATTTACAGCCATGGGATGGCTACTGCCCACCAACTGCAAGTACTATGCCTGAAGCTGATGCCAAGCGTCTGCCTTGCCAAACTTCAAACATCAAACCTACTTTGAAATACCACGGTGTTCAGTACGTCGGTAACAAATGGATGCACCTGGCTTGCGCTGAAGCTCTCAAATCAGTACAAAACGGCGGCGGACCGTTCTCAACCGTAATTGTACAAATCGACGATGACACCAATCGCGTCATTCGCTACTGGATTTCACATAACCACGTTACTCAGTGGGTCGATCCTACTGCCCATGGTGAGACCACCTGCATCAAGCAAGCTTGCAAAGAATTGAACGTTTTCAATCTTGGTCATATCAGCAAAGATAATCCAAATTTGAAACTGCCGCAAAACTGCAAAACTTCTCACTGCGATCTCTACACCAATGGCGAACCTTGCCCAATGTGCTATTCAGCAACTCGCTGGGCAAATATCAGCAATATCTTTTTTGCTGCCACCGTCAATGATGCCGCCACTCAAGGCGTAAACTTTGGCGACGAGCCTCAGTATGCCGAGTTGTCGCTCAATTACGAAGACAGAACTAAATTGGGAGTTAACTGCAAACAATGCACAACCGACAATTCACTTTCTGCTTTCAACCACTACAAGCGTTCTAACTCAGTTAAATACTAAGCTGCATGTAGGCTAAACTTTCAAAGGCGCGGGGTAACCTGCGCCTTTGACTTTGGAGATAGCGATGACTGCTGACGCCAGAGACCCAACTGGGCCAACCAATATCAACTTGCTCGAAGCCTGTGTCATTGGTGTGGTGGCGGCAGTGGGCGCAGTATTGCTTAAAGAAGGAGTTGGCCACCTCGGTGCCTGGCGCATTGCCATGGCTGCAGGCAGCCACAGTCTGTTTGCCGCACCTGAGCTCACGGTGTTCGCGCTGATTGGCCTTGTGGGCGGCCTTATTTGTGGCGCTTTGATTCAATTTGTGGCGCCTGAGGCAAATGGCAGCGGCATTCCTCAAGTTAAGGCGGCAATACTGGGCATACCGCAAGACCTGACTTTGCGCACTGCCGCAGTCAAGTTGGTTAGCTGTGTGGTGGCGTTAGGCACGGGTTTGTCTATGGGTCGAGAAGGGCCCACCGTGCAGCTTTCGGCTGCACTCTCATTCAATGCCAGCAAATTGATTCGCTCGTCGCCCATGCACCGCGCTCAGCTCATAGCCGCCGGGGCGGGCGCGGGTCTCGCTGCAGCTTTTAACGCTCCTCTGGCCGGTGTGCTCTTTGTGCTGGAAGAATTATTAGGACGGATGTCGGGCTTTACTGTCGGTACTACTGTAGTGGCTTGTTTTGTCGCCGCCGTGCTTTCTCGACTGGTAGGGGTGCACAGCCTCGATATTCAGTTAAGTAAATACAACTCCGTTTCAACTTTTGCCGCTCTCGATATTCCGTTTTATCTATTGCTTGGTGCTGCCGCTGGTTTGCTCGGTGCGGTTTTTAACAAAGGCATCATCGGCGGCCTCACTCTTAATCGCGACTTGCTCAAGTGGCCGGTCACTATTACCTGCGGATTGGCTGGTTTAATTTCTGGTCTGCTCGTAGCATGTTTACCACCACTGTTTCATGATTACAGCGGCCTTCGCGAGGCTCTGCTTTCGGGTCCGCTAGACCTCAACACAATTCTCATCGCCCTGGCGTTGCAATTTGTTTTAACTGTAGTTGCTTACAGCTCAGGTGCACCGGGCGGTTTGTTTGCACCAAGTTTGACTATGGGCGCATGTCTGGGCCTTTTGGCAGCCATGGTCGAACAACATTTTTGCGGCAGTGCTAACTCGATTACTTTTGCTATTGTCGGCATGGGTGCGGTATTTTGCGCTGTAGCACGAGTGCCGATGACGGCGGTGGTAATTATTTTTGAAATGACCACCGACTTTAATGTGGTACTACCCCTGATGATTAGCTGCGTAGTCAGCTATCTGGTGGCAGAAAAACTTGACCCCGGTTCTATTTACGATCAGCTACTTGAATGGGTTGGTATCGACACCCATGTGGTGGAAGGTGATGCCGGCATTATGAAAACCAAAAGCGCCGGCGACATCATGCACCGCACAGTTGAAACTATCGCTGATGATTGCACACTGTCTGCCGTAAGGGCTATTTTTGCCAATTCCAAACACCATGGTTTTCCTGTGGTCGACAAGCAGTATCAACCAATTGGTATGGTCACTCATCATGACGTGCTCGAATTTGATCGACTGCAACATGACGGTGAAACTTTGATTGTTGATGTGATGACGGTTAAACCGGTTGTGATCAACTCTAATGAGTCACTGGCCGAAGTGGTGCTCGCTCTCGACAAATATAAGATCAGCCGCGTGCCCATTGTTGAAAAAGGCAAGCTGGTCGGCATCATTACTAAAGCAGATGTGGTGACGGCTGAAAGCCAATATTTATTGCGATCGAAAAAAACAGAAATCGTTAGTGACTGAAATTTTTTGCCGTCAAAGCCTGGTTGAATTGGTCGTAAAGTATGCGTACTCTCTGGTCTTTTAGCTGTGAGAGCACCGGGCGCACACTTTCTGCAGCCTTGCGCGCTTGATCCAATTGATGATTCAATAAGAGATAATTTGCCAATTCCATGGTGGCATAATACCTGCTGTCGTTGCCTGGTAATAATTTTCGGCGCAGGGCAATTTCTTTTTGTTTGTAAAATACAGCCCGACCGAATTTGCCGCTGTGGTTAAGAGTGTTGGCTGCAGAGTCGTAAGCGCCGATTAGAATAAGATTGGATTGGCCCATCGCTTTTTCCGAATCTAAGACCATGGCTTCGGCCGCATTTCCATTATTTTTCCTTTGATCATCATCTTTGCCATCGCTGAAGTTGATTCTTACCACCGCCCGTTTCATTAAGTTATAGAGCTCATCAGGTGTGCGCAAAGTTATTGTCAATTTAGACCAATCGCTGTTAGCTTGAGCGTCCTGGCCGGCCAGATAATGCTTGAGCCACAGGTCCAAGTATGATTGTCATTAGAAGTAAATGGCTTGTTTTTAAACTCATCCGCTAAATTATTCGTTCTCTCTTTAATTTGTAAAAGTATAACTGCACTTATATGGCTAAAATAGTCTTTTCCAAACAATCGAGAATGACCATGAGAAGCACCAATCCAAAACAAAAATTTGCCCAGTTAGGCAAAACCACTAAGCAGATTTATGACGATCCCAAACCCAGCATTCTCGAATGTTTCCCCAACCCCTTTGATGACTCTAAACTCAACCCTAACGCTGTTGTGGGCACAATTCACATTGAAGCACCTGAGTTCACAACCCTCTGCCCAATCACCGGCCAGCCTGATTTTGCCACCATAGTGATTGACTATCAGCCCCGCCAGCTCTGCGTTGAAAGCAAATCTCTCAAGGTTTATCTCGGAGCTTTCAGACAATTTCCCGAATTTCATGAAGCCAGCATCAATCGCATTGCCAATGATCTGATTAACCTGCTAGATCCCCATTACCTCAAGGTGGAGGGGCGTTTCACCCCTCGAGGCGGCATTCCTTTCTGGCCGCAGGCGGAATATACACGGAAGAAAAAGTCTAAATAAGAGCCAGCTAAGCAGGTTTGTAACAGCTTTAGTGGTTGTCAGAATCTCGACAGCCAAGCAGAGTGGCGATTTGATACAATCACCTATTATGTCTAAAGCACTGGTAATCTTCTCAGGCGGGCAAGATAGCACCACCTGTCTTTATTGGGCCAAACAACGTTTCGACGACGTCTTTGCCCTCACTTTTGATTATGGTCAAAGGCATCGCATCGAACTTGAAAGCGCTGAAAAAATTGCTGCTGTTGCCGGTGTCCGGCAAGAAGTGCTTGACCTCGGCCCTATTTTTAAAGGGTTGAGCCCGCTCACCGATTTGTTGCGCGATGTAGAACAGTATGACGACGTCGGCGCTTTGCCTTCCGGTTTGGCAGATACTTTTGTACCCGGTCGCAATATTCTATTTCTTACCATTGCAGCCAATCGCGCCTATGTGCTTGGCTGCGAGAGCCTCATAATTGGTGTGGCGCAGCAAGACTATGGCGGTTATCCAGACTGCCGTCAAGATTTTATCGACAAAATGCAGAGTGCCATGGCCAGCGGCCTCGAAAGCGATTTGAAAATTTTGACACCACTGATGAACATGACCAAATCAGATACGGTCAGTCTGGGGCAGTCGTTGCCGGGATGCATGGAAGCCCTGGCATTGAGCACCACTTGTTATAACGGTGCTCCGCCGTGTGGTGCGTGCAATTCGTGCTTATTGCGAGCAAAGGGCTTTGCTCAGGCCGGCGTAGCCGATCCACTACTGGTGCGGCTTAGCAAAGTTGCAGCCGAGGTGCGCTCGTGAAATCTATTGCCAAAGTTACAAATGAAGCCGGTGAGATTTTAGCTGTGCCACCAAGCGTCAAAATTTCGGCGGTGCGAAAATTGCAATTTTGTGCCGGTCACCGCATTTATAAACACGAGTCAAAATGTCGTCACCTGCACGGGCACAACTATCAAATATTTTTGCATGCAGAGGCCAGAGAACTAGACCATCTCGGTCGGGTAATTGACTTTGCTGTTCTCAAAGAGCGCTTCTTGCCCTGGTTAGAAAGAAACTGGGATCATGGCTTCATTTTATGGGACAAAGACATCGAAGGAATTGCCGCACTGCAGGCAATACCAGAGCAAAAACTGTTTTTGCTCGGCGGCAATCCGACAGCTGAAAATATGGCATTGCATTTACTGACACAAGTAGCTCCAGTTTTGCTTGCCGACACTGATGTTAAACTGAGCAAAGTGGTGCTCTGGGAAACCGAGAATTGCTTTGTTGAGGTGGTGGCCGGTGCTGGGTAGCAATCCGCTGCGACCCCAAGAAGTAGGCGACGGTCAGACTCTCTGGGTGCAGGAAGTTTTTTACACTCTACAAGGAGAAGGACCGTTTTCGGGAGAGCCTGCCGTATTTGTGCGCCTGGCCGGTTGCAATCTCAGCTGCTACTGGTGCGACACCGAATTTGAATCGTCTACCTGGCGCCCAGATTTGAGCGAGCTGATGCAGACCATTGCCGAGGTCAAAACACCTTTTTGTAATTTGGTTGTTCTGACCGGTGGAGAACCATTCAGACAAAATATCAGACCGTTAATTGATGGTCTGCTTTCGCTCTCAAATTCTATGCGCGTGCAAATAGAAACAAACGGCACCCTCTGGATTGATTTACCAGAGAGCGATCGCCTGCACATTGTTTGCAGTCCAAAGACAGCCAATCTAAATCAAAAGCTGGTGGCCAAAGTCGATTCATATAAGTATCTGGTGGCAGCCGGTCAGGTCGATGCCAGTGATGGCCTACCGACAACAAGCACACAGCAGGCCGGTGAGCCGGCGCGTATTGCCAGACCACCAGCTGAGTCTTGCGCTCAAGTTTTTGTCATGCCTATTGATGCGCGTGACTCCGAGACAAATGAGGCCAATATACAGGCTACTGTATCTTCAGCGCTGACTCACGGCTACCGTCTTACTCTACAGACTCATAAACTAACCGGCATCCGTTAATTTCAAGCAGCTCTGAAATTTCGACCCAGTGCAAGAGCAGATAAAATTAAGGGCGAGTGTATCTGCGGTGCTTCCACAATTGATTGTGCGGGCCAATCTAATCGCTTCAATTGAATAAACTTATCGCCTTCCGCCAGGCACAGTTGATTGCTTTCGCCTTCTGCAAATGAGGCCCAGTGCAAACCGGGATAAATATGACGATGCTGTATTGGTACATAAAGGCGGCACTTATATCTAGCCGGGTCCGGCCAACCCTTGATGCGCAAAAGCGGTGTCCTGGTCTGGTTAACCAGCTCTTGATAGCGAATTGAATCGTCATAGCTCTGGCTGCGGTTGTCATCGAAGCCTTTTATTTCAACGTAGACCTGTTGCTTTGGCAGCCAGAGATCAGGAATATAATTGCCCGATACCAGTGAAAACATTCTTGGCTCGTAAACCGTCTGAATGTTCAGTGCTTCAAAGAAAATCTTCCAGCGCACTTCTAATCTGCTGCGATATTGTTCGCCATCATATATTGTCGGAATCGCTCTCATAATCACGCCCTCGTAATAACTCTCTTTAGTAAGGCGATTTTACGAGGGCGGCGCTAAAATGAAACTGTGCAAGTGCACAGACTAGTCTTTGCTTTTGCTTAGTTTACACATTTTATCCCAGTGTTATCTCATCATGCGACTTCGCAGTTAAGTTAGCCAGACGATATAAGAGACGAGCGCCGACGTTGGCGTCCCATTCATCTTCGTCACCTGGTGCTACTTCATTAACGTCAAATCCGATAATCGCCCGTCCGCTCTCGGCCAGCATGCGCACCAGATACAGTGCTTGCTCATATTCCAATCCGCCAGGCACCGGTGTGCCTGTGTTGGGGCAAAGTTTTGGATCTAGGCCATCTACATCAAAGCTGACATAAACTTTCTCAGGTAACTGATTGATGATGTCCTGGCAAATGTGCATCCAGCTCATGCCTTCAAACATTCTGCTTTTGATGTCGCGGTCATAAAAGGCGACAATGCGTCCGTCCGACGAGCTAACCATGTCCGCTTCCATCTGGCAGTAATCTCTAATGCCAACTTGCACCAGTTTGCTCAAGCTTTTTTCTTTAACGGCGTTGAACATAATGGAGGCGTGAGAATAGGTGAAACCTTCATAGGCGTCGCGCAAATCGCAATGGGCATCGATGTGCAAAATGCCGAAGTCTTCGTTTCGTTTGGCGATTTCGCGAATTAGACCCAGCGGCGTGCTGTGATCGCCGCCCAGGACAGCGCAAATTTTACCGGCGTCGAGCTCGCTGGCGGCAATTTCTTGCACATAAGTATTCATTTTTTCGCAAGCGGCATTGATCTCGGCCAGCATTTCTTTCATCTCAGCATGTTCTTCAGGGTTGAGACCCTCTTGCAGCATGGCGATATATTCTTCGGCCATTGGTCTCAGACCATAATTCAATTCTTCCAGCCATGCAGGAATGGCATGCATTGCCAGACCCAGATTCCAGGCATTGGGATAATCGGGATCGTATAAATCGACCTGGTAAGAAGCTCCAAGAACGGCTTCAGGAGCTGCAGCCGTGCCGGCACCATATGACACCGTCACTTCCCATGGCACTGGAATAACGACGATAGACGCATCATCTGTCGTGAATGGCAGACCGTAAATGTTCTCTACTTTTACGCCCACTGCATTCGGGTCAAAGGCTGTTTCTGTCATTTCTTGCGCTCACGCCAGAGGTAAATAGACCTAGCATAATAGATCAAAAGCCTATAGTTCGCTTAACTGTGCTCTGGTCGGGTAATTTTGCTTATTATTTGGCCGTTGCTGCTGGCTGAACAGTACGAACCCAGTCTTTTACTTTGGCTTTCACAATGCCTTTGTCATCCCGGTTTATTTTTACTTCTTGAGCAACCTGGCCTGAGCGAGCGGGAAACGTCATGGTCAGCTCATTTACTCCGGTTGGTAAGCGGGGCTGGTCGACTCTAATTTTGCCTGCTGTGACTGACAAACCGGTCATGCTTTTAACCATCTCGAAGACGCTGCCGACGCACCAGAGCTGCGGCACACACGAGACGTTGTAGGGTACAGGTGTCGGCTCATCTTTTCGTTCAAAGCCGCAGAATAGCTCGGGCAGACGTTTGTCGCTGCTGGCTGCCGCTACGTCAAATAGAGCCGAGATTACTTTACCGGTCTGCTCTTGATGCCCTCTTTTACTCATGCCCTCGACTATCAATGCGTTGTCGTGGGGCCAGACTGAACCGTTGTGATAGCTTTTCGGGTCATATCTTTTCTCCCTGCTGGACAGCGTTCTTATGCCCCAGCCGCTGAACATGTCGTTTTTCATCAAGCGGTCGGCAATGGCGCCCGCTTGTTTGCTGTCGATGATTCCAGAATTGAGTAAGTGTCCGGGATTAGAAGCCACTACATCGCAAGGCTCAGAAGTGGCATCGAGAGCCAGAGCAACATAATTTTCATTGGCGAGCCAGAACGATTTGTCAAAGTGCGTTTTGAGTTTTTCTGCTCGTGCATTGAGTTCAGTTTCCAATTCTTGTTTGCCGAGTCTGTTCGCCAGCGCGGCGCTACCGATATAAGCGTCGTAGAGATAACCTTGCACTTCGCAGATGGCAATTGGTGCTGTAGCCAGTTTTCCATCTTTGTGCATGACGGAGTCGCCTGAATCTTTCCAGGCCTGGTTGGTCAGAGCGGCTTGCCTACCGGCTTCGCCGCGTGAGCCGTAATAAAGAAAATCATTCGGCGTGGAACGCTTGAGATAATTGAGCGCGGCTTCAATATTCGGCCAATGCTCTTCTGCCAGACTGGTGTCACCAGTAACGTCAACATAGTGGGTAATTAGAACCAGCCAGAGTGGCGTAGCATCGATGGTACCGTAATATGGAATGAATGGAATTTCTTTGCAACGAGCCATTTCACCGGTGCGCAACTCGTGCATAATTTTGCCTGGCGTTTCTTCAGTGAATTTGTCATCTTTAGTGCCCTGATATTTTGCTAGAAGCGTAACCACCTCTCTGGCCACATCGGGTGCAAAGTCTAAGGTTTGTAGCGCGGTAATCACTTGATCCCGTCCAAATGCCACGGCATACCAGGGCAGTCCGGCGGCATAGCCGGGTCCTTTCGGTGTTGTGATTTTCAGGATATAGAGATCTTCTACAGCCTGTTTAAAAATTTGGTCGAAACTGGCGTTGTCGCTTTTAATTGAAACATTGCTTTTTTGCCAGTTGGTCATCTCCAGGTCAGCGGCTTTTGAAGCGAGCTCAAAGTTGCTTTTGCTTTGACCGCCATAAGCTATTTCAATTGTTTTCATTTCATCTGGAGCCAATGCCACTTTAAAATTGCAGCGTTCACCAGAAACCGAAACTGGCTTCAGGCCTTTAAAGCTAATGCCACTGGTCAATACTTGCTTATCTAAGCCAGTGTATGTGGCATCTACCGAAGCAGTTGTGCCGGTAGATTCGGCCCCAGTTTTTACAGTTTTAGAAACGATACCTCTTTTTTGTCTTGTCTGGCCGCGCACTTCGAACATGTCTTTGAAATCAAAATCATAAGTAATTTCCAGATTCAGCAGTAGTGGTTCGCCGAATCTGTTTTCTAAAGTTAGTCGTTCTACCACAGCTCCGGACGACTGGTCGATAACCAGATAACGTCTCAATCCAAATTTTCCTAAGCTCGCGTAGTCGTTGGTAGTTGTATAGTAAAAATATCCCCGGTAAGCTTCGGCAGTTCTGCTGCCGATTGGAATCACTGGTTTGCCGTCAATCTTTATCGTGTAACCGCACATAGTGCGTGTGTCGTTGCTATAAACACCATAAGGTGTCGATGGATCTTGCGTCATCATGCCGTCAGGCGTCAGCACCATAAATGTACTGCCGTTTTTCAAGACTATGCGAGGCAAATCTAGATACGAAGCTTCAGGCGTCTTCTGCGTATTTTCAATCGCTTCTTTAGTGACCGCATCAACTGCAAGAGCTGCGGGTGCAAACGAGATTGTCACAGACGAAAGCACACACTGCAAAACTAAGAGCAATGCCGAAAATTTTCGCCAATATTTAAGTTGCACTACGACTCCAGGGTTTGTATCAATTCCAGCGCCAGAATATTCCAGCTCATAAATTGTGAGGCCCAGAGCCCAGCACCGGTTTCGGCGTCATAATTTTCGTAGAGGGTATTGTATTTATCAAGACTATGCAAAAGAGTTTTTACCACTCTGGCTGAAATCTCTCTGGCATCTTTTTTGAAACCATTGGCATTGAGGGCCCGCACAACTAGAGCGTTGGGTAAAATCCAAACCGGCCCCTGCCAGTTAGAGACAATCGCTCGGCCATAGAGACCGCGCCGCTGTTGGTTAGCCAGTGGCTCTGATACCGCATGCGAAGTGATACCCCAGGGCCGCAAAAAGTGTTCGCTGTTTAAAATATTGTCTCTGAGTATTTTCTCGATTCTGTCAGGCTTAGATAGGCCCATAAGCATCGGTGTCAGCCCGGTCCAGCTACGCAGTTCGACAATGGTGGCATCTTGCGGGTTGTAGCCGCAATACATGGAGAGTTTGTCGTTCCAGAGATTTTCTTCGATGGAAGCAATGAGAACTTTTGCTTGCTCGCGATATTCTGCTTCTAGCTGGTGACGGCCAAAGGCAGCGCAGAGATCGGCAAAACAAATAAATTCGCGAGCGATATAGCTGCTCAAATCTACTGCAAGAATTGAGCCATCAGGAAACTTGCCTACTGATTCATCTTCACTCTGAGCCGCTTCGCGCGGTGCAATCAAAGCTAAATTGTCGTCGACGCCGCTTTCAAGCACGTTGCGCCAGTGATAAAGATTCCATTTAGACTTTCGTTCTCTTTGAAAAAATTTCAAATAACAATCAAGGTCGTCTAAATAATGACCGACAGATTCTAAATTCTCGGCGCCGGCATTCTTACTTGTGCGATTGTGTTCCGCTAAGAGTGTCTGAGCCAAAAATGGCTTGCATTGATCTCCTGCATCCCACACTTTACCTGGTGAAATTGTGCGCGGTATGTGACCGTTCGCTTCTTTCAAACTGAGAAAATTTGCCACCACATCGACGCCCAGGCCTTTAAAATCGGCATGGCCAGTGAGGTGCGCTGCTTGTGAAAAGAAGCAGGCGTCCCAGTCGTACATTTGCAAATAGTGGCCGGTGAGCGACCTTTCCGCCACTGCCGCATTGTCGTCATCGCCGGCTTTAACTGCATAAGTTGGTGTGGTGTAGCGATATTTGAGCATGCCTTCTGGTTTGTGAACGCATGAAGGTGCGTGGTCCACAAAAAATTTGCGGAGGCGAGCAAGGTCCTGAGTACTTGGCATTTGGTTAAGGTCCATGTTGGGCAATTTAATCACATGAGAGGAATCGACATCATTAAGCTAAAATTTTAGCTGCCATTTAACCTCTTCTTAGTAGTGAATGCGGCAAAATTTGGCTATAGGAAAATCGTGGACGGGCGAAAATTTCCGGGGTGCCCTTTTAAACATAGGAAAGCCAATGAGTGTAACTTTACTCAAATATCGCTTCGACGGACCCTTTAATACTTGCGATGCCATTGAATCGACAGAAGGCGTCTATGCCATTCTCAAGGGTAGCAGTGCGGTGCTGGAAGTGATTGATTTGCGCCATTCCCTTGATTTAAATGCCGAACTGGCTGAGCAGCAAAAGCGAGAAGATTGGCTTGGGCCGCCCCATGCGCCCACTTCTATTGCTGTTTTGTATGCCTATGAGTATGATGCCTCTGACTTTGAAGCCATAATCGCCGAACTGACTGATTGGCTGGCTATTACTAGTCAATCACCGGCTCTGGTTGCTTGATTTAGAGCTGGTCATTGAGTTTTGGGTTTGATGCCCTTGAGCGCCTTGTTTTTCAATTCCAGATAATTGCTGTCACCAGGAAACTTGCTTGCCAGAGCGCTAAAATCGCTCACCGCCTGGTCAAAATTTTTGGCATCCATATAGCAGAGGCCGCGCTGGCAGCGGGCCCATTCGGCAGCCGGGTTGAGTTTGAGGGCGTGTGAATAATCTTTGATGGCCAACTCGGGGCGGGCAGTGTCTTGATAGAGTTTTGCGCGATAGCCAAGAATGTCCAGGTCTTCTGGAGCGGCGGCTACTGCGGCGTTGAGGTCTGAAAGAGCGGCTTTTTCGTTCTTTTTAACACGCAACGAGAGGGCGCGATTGAGGCGGGCTTGCGCATTTGTGGGGTTGAGCTTAATTGCTTTGTCAAAATCGAGGCCCGCTTTCGTCAGTTGGTCTGAGCGTTTGTAAACTTCGCCGCGGCCCTCATAGCCGTCAGAGATGGTGGCGTCCAGGTCGATTGCTTTTTGAAAGGCGATAAAGGCCCGGGGCTCCTGGTCGCGTTTGAGATAAAGTTGGCCGATTTGGGCTGCTTTGACGGCGCTTTCTTTGGCCCAGGTTTTGTACTGGGCAGATGTTTTGGCTGGAGCGCTCTTTAATAAGGTAGTAAGTTCTTTCGGTGCTTTGCCGACTTGATTATTGATGAAGGCGATGCGTTTCTTAATTGTGGCAGCCGCGGCAGTGTTTTTATTCCTGGCCAAAAAATCACTGTAGGCCTGCAGGCTGTAAACCAGCGTGAGGTTTTCGTCGCCTTCGCTGGCCTCGCGGCCTGCAATTGCTTGCTTATAAATGGTCTCGGCGGCATCGATTTGATGCTGCTTTTCTAAAATGTCTGCCAGGGCCAGCTGTTCGGTCTGTAAATCTAAGCCCAGAGCCGTTCTTTCTTTGAGAATTTCTTGATAAATTATTGCTGCCTGGCCGTATCGTTTACCCGTGGCGTGCTTGCGGGCTTTGGCCTCTTCCGCCATCCACCGGCCGCTTGATGTGCGCACTTTGTTGGAGATTTCGCTGGTCTCCTGGGGGGTGAGAGCCAGGGCGGGGCAGGTCAGCAAAACTAGCAATGAAAGAGACAAAAAGGAAGCTTTTTTGGCAGTCACGGTCGTTTGATTCCTGTTGAGCATTGATTTATGGCAAGTTTACCCGGCGGGGGCGGCAATTAGGATTGAAAGATTGTTTTAGATTTAAGCAAATTGCGTAAATTCACCATTCCGCATTTGGGGGCCAGACGATTTAATAGATACATGGGCACCGCGGTCTCTGCCACGAAAATGCCACATTCCACCTTTATTCTATTAATAGAGGCCAAACAACCTTCACCTTCCCCCTGTTATCCAATTTTTCTGACTGCTGTTTAGAGGTATACAAAATGGGTCGATCTGTCGACAGAACTAGTTCCGATTCAATAGCCAATGGCCTTGATACCGGCAAAACCGATCAAGTGATTAATGCTCTTCAGCAAGACTTTTACAAAATGTGCCCCGAAGACTTCAAGCGCATAGTCACGGCTGCTGCGGCTAAAGAAGATCCTCGCTTTGGAGATAATCTCAAAGTCGAGAGAAATGGCGACATCATTCTCAATTTTGGCGATAACGGACAGAGTTCAAGAATCGGCAATTTGCGCGAGCAAGAAATTGCCTGGCGTCAAACTCATGGACGCAATGATGGTCGTTACAACGACCAGATTCCTGGCAGACCGGTTGTACGCGAAGGCGATCATGGACGCTATTATGAGGGCCGTCAGGTCTATCAGGATAATCGCTACGACCGCTATGACCGAAACGATCGTAATGACCGTTATGATCCGCAGTACGGCAACCGTGGTTATGAGCCTCGATATGACAATCGTGGTTATGATCCTCGTAATGATCCTCGCGGCTATGATAACCGCGGCTATGATAACCGTGGCTATGATAACCGCGGCTATGATAACCGTGGCGGCATTAACGGCGGTCAGGTTATTATAGATTTCCTTCGCGGTGGCGCATCTAGTTACGTAGGCGGGGGCAAATTTATTCCCGGCGGTGCAACAAATGCAGGCATAGGTGTGTTGCTAAATTCTATTGGCGGCAGAAGGAACGGCTGGTAAACACTAGCTAGAACTTGAAAATTTAAGATTGGAGTGGCAATAGACACTCCAATTTTGTTTTTTTGCCCAGAAAATGCCAACAAAGATCGTTATTCTGTTTTGCATGGACACCTTGAGTCTATCGAGTTTTCTTTTGCAACTGAGGCACTTACTAATGAGCGACCAAGCACAATTGAACGGCTGGCAGAAACTGGACAAAACCGTTGACTGCATGAAGACCGGCGATGTCAAATGCGTTCAGGCCACAGTCAATACTGCAGAAGACCAGAAGTTGTTTATGGATTTACTGGCAACGAGAGGTCAGAGCGCGTCATTGCCTGGCCTCGAAATCACACAAAAAGACGGCCACGTCGATGCGCTTAAAATTACAGCCGGCAAGAACAAAATGACTTTGTCCTTTGACCATGCCAACGGCGACAGATTGACGGTTAAAGATGACAGCCCCACTTTCATGAAGTCGCTTTCAAATGCAGCCGACTACGCTAGCCAAAAACTCGATGCCGGTGTCAAAATTGTCAAAGATGCCGTCAACAGCAGTGCTCCAGTTGAAAATATCAATCGCGCCAACACCAGCGACAGCGACATGAATCGCCGCTGGAGAGAGCAAGAAAGAAGGCAAGGCATCTAATAAGTCAAAGCACTGAGGTTAAAGCACTGCGCAAACATCATTGCACTTGCGTTCAGCGTCGGCTGATTCAAGTTGAATAGTAGTGTGGGTGATTTTGAAATCCCGGCGAATGACGGCGTTAACTTGATCCAGTACATTTTGTGAATTGACTGCCGCTTGCTCAAGTTGCACAGTGAGGTGGCAGCTCATAGCCAACATGCCTGAGGTAATGGTCCAGACATGCAAATCATGCACTTCGCTGACGCCATCGATTGTCAGAAGCGACTGAGTCAGGGCATCGATATTGATGTCGCGAGGGGCGCTTTCCATCAAGATATCAACTGATTCTTTGAGCAGGCCCCACGTGCGGCCGACAATAAATATGGAAAGAATGGCGCTCAAAATAGGATCAGCCAGATACCAACCGGTAAAGGCAATGATCAGACCAGCCACGATTACAGCGCATGAAGCGAGCATGTCGGAGAAAACTTCTAAGTATGCGGCTTTGGCATTGAGAGAGTCGCCATGACCGCCTAACAGTTTCATTGAAAGTAAATTGACCAAGAGCCCAAGTACCGCCACTATCAACATGCCATTGGTTTGCACAGCCGGCGGCTCGCTGAAGCGGTGGATGGCTTCAAACAAAATTGCCACAGAAATAAGCACCAGCAAAACAGAATTGGCCAGGGCCGCGAGAATTTCACTGCGGTGAAAACCATATGTGCGGGAAGGTCCGGCCGGTTTGCTGGAAAGCCAGACGGCAAACAAAGCCAGGGCCAGAGCAGCGACATCACCGAGCATATGGCCAGCATCGGCAATTAGAGCCAAGCTGCCGGTGTAAAAACCAGCCGCTGCTTCAATCACCATGAAAGCACTAGTCAGGGCCAGCACCGCACCCAGCTTTTTGCGGCTTTGCTGGCGCACATCAAAGTGGTTGTGACTGTGACCGTAACCGTGATCACTTTTACTCTCAGCTTGAGGCGCGCCGGTGGGAGCAGGCGGAGTACCATGATCGTGGTCGCAATTAGAGTGGGCTGGCATTGTTGTCAATCAAGCGGTGATGTGTACTGAATTGTCCTTTTCAAGAATAGCAGCACCAGCGATAAGTAGCGGAGATGAAAACCGTTGCCATCTTCCTTTTAGATCATCATATTCAATACTAATTTGAAATAGGCTTCCAGATCCATGCGGGTAATACCGCCGTCAACTGAAGTCGAGCCCTCATGCACTGAATCTGCAATAGCTGTTTGGTTGTTCAACAAAAAAGTGATAAACGATTTTTCGCGTGGTGGAGTGGCTTCAGCTTGCAAAATCTCTTCCAGCTCATGCTTTACAATATAACCATTGTGGTCGAGGTCAAGGGTATCAAAGGCCTTGTAAGCCCACTCCTTGATCTGGTTAATGGAGTCGGCAGCTGTCCCCTTAGGCACATAATTGCTCACCCAGGCGTTTTCAAAATCGTCTTTTTCTGTTTCTACTTCGTTCACGGTTGTTTTTTACCTTTTTATTGCAGCGAAAATTTTAGCAGATTCTCTTTTTTCCTTACACGTTCTTACTTCTATTTGCCACCGATAGGCAAAATTGCCAGGGTATTGCCGTCAGGGCCGCAAAATATTAATGCCTGGCCCTGAGGTGTTTTAAGTTCACCACGTTTGAGAAAACCGTAACTTTCCAGTTTTTCTCGTGCGGCACCAACTGTGGTGACATGGTAAACGTTCAAACTTGGTGAAGGAATTTGGCTTTCTACCAAAATAAGCTCAGGCCCATTATTGAGTTTAATAGTCGCTGCGCGCCGGTGCACATCATCTGATTGCCAGACAACTTTGCCTCGCAAAATGTCGGTGTAAAAATGTAATTCGGTCTCAAATCTGGTGCTGCTTTGCACCACATAATGCACGCTATCAAAAAGCGCTCCGCCATTTTTGCCAAACAGGGCGTCTGCCGAACTGGCCGAAAGCGCGCCTAAATTGGCTCTGGTGCTTCGCGGCGACATGGCCGGAGGCGCAGTATGAGGCGCAGTATGAGGCGCAGTATGAATAGGTGCTTGGTGCGGCGGCTGATAGCTGACCGGGTTGTGCTGGGCGGCCTCTCTCATGCCTCTTCGCCTTTCCATAGAAACGCGCAACATAATTTCGGTGGTGCGTTGTTTAAATTCGATGGCCTGATCTATCTGGCCGGATGTTTCGATTTCACGAGCGAGGCGCTGTAGCTCAGCGGCCACTTCTTTTTGATTTTCGCCGTACTGTTTTTCCAGCATGCTGATAATCGACGTCAGCTTTTGCTCCGCTTCTTCTTGAGAGGCGTTGCTCAGAGCCGACAGAGCAATCTGCAAAAGAGACGGGTTTGATGTTGAATTTCCGTACTCGGTCATGCTGGGCCTTAACATCGGAATATACCTAGTTATTCCACTGTTTGAGCAATTATTCCGCCTGGTTGATCATGAATGTGGCAAAACTGCCAAAAAATTCCAGCAAGGCCTCGGAGTGTTTTTCAAATTCAGGAACGGCATGAACGGCAGCGGTCATGTGCTTGACCCAGGCGTCACGCTCTTTGACGCCGATTTTGAAAGGCATGTGCCGGCCTCGCATGCGCGGATGGCCCCTTTCGTCACTATAGGTTGTAGCCCCGCCGGTGCGTTGAATGAGAAATTGCGCCAGGTGTTTTTTGCCCGGGCCTAAATCTTCAGGATAAATGGGCCTCAGAACTGCATCTGCCTCTACGCCGGCATAGAAGGTATCTACCAGTCGGTAGTAAGGCTCTTCGCTGCCCACTGATTTGTAAATCACACTGAGGGGGTCGAATACTTGCATTATTTTTGCCGGCTGGAAACAGCATTTTTGCCCGTTCCACCATGCTCTCGCAGCATCGAGATAATGGGCTCATAGGTGGAATTGTCGGCGCCTGCCTGGCGCATGGCATCATCTAAGGGTGTGTTGCCCCAGCGGTCCTGGCAATTGAGGTCGACTCCCAGCTCTACCAGATAGCGCAAAGCGTTGAGCCGTGCTTCGCTGGCGGCCAAATGCAAAGCTGTGCGGCCGTCGTAGTCGCCAACATTAGCGTTGACTCCACGGGCCACCAGGCGCCGCATTTCAGCTACATCGCCTTCGGCGGCCGCCCAACAAAAAGCATTGGCACCGCCCAGGCGTAATTCATATAAATTGCGCCTTGGATCAATGCGGTCATCGGTAAGGCCGGTGGTGCTGTCAAATGTGTGAAATTTAAAGCGAGCGGCTAATTGCCGACAAAAATCTACGCCGCGTACAGAGTTGCCCAGTTCATCCAGCCTGGGGCTCCACACGGCCATTCCTACCACATTGGGCACCACGAGCATGATCGCTCCAGAGACGCCGCTTTTAGCAGGAATGCCGATGCGGAAAGCAAATTCTCCAGAAAAATCATACATGCCGCATGAAGACATCAAAGAAAGACAATTTTTGACGTGGTCAGGGCGAAAGACCTGGGCTCCGGTGAGTGGGCAATTGCCGCCGTTGGCCAGAGTTGAGGCAATGACGGCCATGGCTTTGGTGGTAATTTCAATAGAGCAGCACTGGAAATAAAATTCGAGCACATCAAGTAAATTGACGTCGGCCGGATAAGCTTTTTTCTCGCGCATAAAATAGGCCAGGGCGAAATTGCGATCGGCTGTCTGGCGCTCAGATAAATAAACGGCATTGTCAAAACCGATTTTCATATTACCGGCGCATTCTTTCCATTTGCTCATCACATAATCGAAGCGGTCTGAGGCGTCAGCATCGTTTTTGATCAGGGCACCGCACATAATGGCACCGGCGTTAATCATGGGGTTATGCGGCAGACCTTTAGCGTTGAGTGTAAGTTCGTTAAATGTTTTGCCACTGGGTTCGGTGCCCACATAACGGTGCAAAACTTCTTCGCCCTGTTCTTCTAAAGCGAGGCAGTAAGTAATTGGTTTTGAGCAAGATTGCACGCAGAAAAAATCGTCACTGTCGCCTAGAGAGTAGCGTTGTCCATCGACAGAACAAACTGAAGCGGCAAATTTTTCTGGATCGACCCGCTCTAACTGCGGAATGTAATTGGCCAGTTGGCCTGCCTTATTACCAGACACTCGTTCGAAAATATGGTCGATTTGCTGGCTGAATTCGGTAAATTGCGGAATGGCCATTTGGCCGGCCAGTACTTGCTCAAAGAGCGCCGGGCTGACACTGTGCAGGGCGAGAAATTGCTCTTGCGATAACTGTGGCTCGGCGGCGCGAATCGCCTTGAAAAGTGACCGAGCTCTGGGGTCGTCTTCTAAAATGCCACTGGCAGAAAAGCTGTCTAAGACTAACTGCCGCGGCACTTCACCACCTCTGGCGAAGGCGCGAAACAAGCTCGACTGACTACTGTATTCGTCAGAATTTGCCGAAGGCGAATTAGACATAGCAGAATTAGACATAGGCTTATTATGCCAGACTGTCTGCGCTCTTAATCAGCAATTATCAGGTTTTTAGCGCTTGCCTTTGCCGGCCAGTTCTTTAAGCGGATTATCCTGTAGATATTCTTCATAGGTGCCCTGGAAGTCGCGCAGACCAGTGGGAGTGAAAGCTAGAATGCGGGTGGCCACATCTGAAATCAAATCACGGTCGTGAGAAACCACAAAGACAGTGCCGGGGAACATCGAAAGACCTTCAGCCAGAGCTGAGACCGCTTCTAGGTCAAGGTGATTGGTGGGTTCGTCTAAGACAAGCACCGGATTTTTTTGCATCATCATGCGTGCCAGAAGCAAGCGAGCGGCTTCGCCCCCTGAAAGATTTTCAGTGGCTTTGGCACTGTCTTCTCCGGAGAAAAGCATTTTACCGAGCAAACCGCGCACGTGCTGGTGACCTTCGTCAACCATATATTGCATCAGCCAGTCTAAAGCAGTGCTACCAGCGGTGATGGCATCGTGATAGTCTTGTGGATAATAGCTCCATGTAGCAGCTTCGGTCCATTTGACTGAACCGGCGTCGGCTTCGAGCTCTCCCATTAAGCAACGCAATAGAGTGGTTTTACCCACTCCGTTAGAGCCGATGATGGCAACTCTTTCGCCACGTAAAAGATCGATGTTGAAATCTTTGAAAAGCACGTTGCCGTCAAAACCTTTGCTCAGATTTTTGACCTGCAGAACTTCACGGCCGGACGGCCTATCTTGCTCGAAGCGAATAAATGGTCTTTGAATATTAGAGCGCTTCATTTGCTCTGGTGCCAGACGCACCATTTCTTTTCTTCGCGATTGCACTTGGCTCGAGCGCTGACCGGCTGCGAATCTTTGCACGAACTCTTGCAATTGAGCAATCTTTTTGGCTTTGTCTTTGTTAGCCGATTCGATTGATTGGCGAGCCTGCATCTTGTGCTCGACCATGTCGTCATAGTTGCCCGGATAAACGATAATGGTGTCATAGTCGATATCGGCGATGTGAGTGCACACTGAATTGAGGAAGTGTCTGTCGTGAGAAATCACCACGAGAATGCCTTCGTACTGCCAGAGAAATTCTTCTAGCCAGTGAATCGATTCTAAGTCAAGGTGGTTGGTAGGTTCATCCAACAGCACTGCTTGCGGCTCTCCGAACAATGCTTGGGCGAGCAGTACGCGGAATTTATAGTCGGTGGCTAGAGTGCTCATCAGATTTTCGTGATCGGCGTCTTCGATACCAATGCCGCGCAGAATTTCAGCAGCTTCAAACTCAGCCACATAACCGTTTTCGTCGGCAATGGTCACTTCAAGCTCGCCGAGACGATTCATTTGTTCTTCAGTAAGATTCTCTACTTCGCAAAGGGCATCTCTCTCTTTGAAGGCATTCCAAAGAATTTCGTTGCCCATAACCACAGTGTCAATGATGCGTTCATTGTCGTAAGCAAATTGGTCTTGCTTCAGTACGCCGACTTTGCGCGGGCGAGTGATGGTGCCGGCGTTGGATGCTTCTGTTTCGCCGGTGAGGATTTTCATAAATGTAGATTTGCCGGCGCCGTTCGGGCCTGTGAGGCCATATCTGTTGCCCGGGCTAAATTTGACCGAGACATTATCAAAGAGGGTACGTGAACCGTAGCCTTTTGAAACTTCATTGACGATGATCATTGTGAGCTTTCCCTAAACAAAAAAAACACGCTAGCCACGTGTCTAGAGGCGATTATACAAGTAAGTGCGCATCAAAAATCGCCAAGAACGTGATTGTATCGCGGCTTTAGCAGACCTTAATTTTTCGCCCGCTGCAAGCCAGGGTAATCACCTGACAACGGGGCAAAATATAGCTCGCAGCTACACCCGGTTTGAGTGTGCTGCGAGCGAAGTCTTATTGTGGAGCTGTCTTGCGATTAGCCACCAAATACGGAGCCACAAAAGCGGCCGAACCATCCGCGTGACACCCCGCCCCAGGCGTTGGCAGGAGGTGCCTGATAGCCAGTAGCTTTTACAACCGTGCTGCCAGATTTTGTGCGGCCATATTGTTTTGATCTGGCGGCCCTGGCGCTTCCACCGCCGCTGAAATGCCCGCCGTGATAACCATGGCTGTGGCCACCTGCGGTGCGCTCTTCTTTTTCTTTGTCTTTGTCAGTGGCTTGATTAACAGGTGCTTGAGTGCAGCCTGTCACAGTCATTGAGGCCAGAGTGGTGAGAGCAATAACAGAAATCATGGTGCTGCGTTTGAGCTTTTTCGGAGCACCGTTTTCTGGGTTACTACCTGTTTGTTGCCAATCAAAATTGATCATGGCTCCCGCCACTCCTTCTTATCGTTATTTGTTAAAGTCGCTGTCCGGTGAAATTGCTTGCTTCAATGCCGGTAGAACAATTATGCCAAAATCCCTTGACAACAATGTCGCTCTTAACCCCGTCTTAATTAATGACGATTAACAAAGTAGTCAGTAGGAAGGTGCGGTCGGGGCGCAGACAGTGTAAGATTCAGCTACTTAAAGGAACACTGCCGACGATGTTGCAATCACCGTTATTAATGGTTATGCATGAGCCGGTCTTACACCGGTTCATCTCTTATCTGGCAGAGAAAAAAGCCGAACAAGAAGCCAAACCCGGCAGCCACGTCACCATAGAATTATCGCGCGAGCATATGGCGCAAGTGCGCGCCTCGTTCAGGCAAAACATTCTCGATGGTGAACGCAGCCTGCACCTTTTGTCTCACTTGCTTTCGATTTTACTTTTAGAAGAAGACTTTGAGCTGCACAGCAATGTCATCGGTGTTCTGCCTGGGGACGACGAGCGAGACAGACCTTTTCTCATTCGCGAGCGCATCACTCAAGATATGCTTTTTTCGGTGACCGACATCGATCTCGGGAACCACATGCTCGATAATTTTCGCTACCGTAAAAACCTTGACTGGGTGCCTCTTCATCTCTCAGCCAACTTCATTGAATATTTGCCGGTAGTTCACGGCGCCAGCGGTGTCAATCGCTTGACCAGCCGCGTCAAAGCCGAAGAAGAATTGTGGAATAAAGTCACCGACGAAATTTTTGTTTTAGACGAACTTGTCAGCCGCGATAAACAATTGCGTCATTACAGCAAATATGTCAAAGATATTTTTGGTATTAAAATCGTCTGTGAAGATGAAGCCAGATGTGCAGCCGTGCACGAGCAGCTCAAGCAAATGACTGTGATAGGCGCTGACTGGGAAAAACTTGGTGCCCTGCAAGGCTTCGGTGTTTTGAGCAATGGTTCTGCCAATGGTGACCGTTTATTTGACTTTGTCGAAAGCAAAGACTATCTCAATTGCTCACCGGATGAAATGAAAAAGACCGGATGGAAAGCAATTAAAAGTGTTGTTCAATGGCACGATCGTTTATTTGAAATACAAGTGCAGCCGCTCAACAATTATTATCTCGAACTTGATCACATGTCTGGACCCTCCCACAGTTCGTTTAAACTGAAACGAGATGGCTTGCGAGATCAAGTCAGTGAGCTGGTTCCGCTTTATGGTTTTTATCGTGATTTGTTGAAAATGTTGTTTATGGGCAGTGACGTTTCGTTCGAATGCGCCAATGCCTCAGTGGTAATTACATAGTAAATAGCTGAAAGTTGATTAGTTGGAGGTTGGTTGCATTTGAATAAGCATTTCTCGCATAGATCTTTCTGGCGCAGTTCTTTAGTGCCTCTCATGGCCGCTTCGCTTCTGCTTCTACCATCGGCCGCACAGGCAAAAGATAGCAACAAAACAAGTTCTTACACTAGTCGTCGCACCACCAGCAGAAGCACCATAAATGTGCAGCCGCGCTCTGAGGCCATTCAAGCTGAAGACGAAGCATTTTTGCGGGCGCAGGCTAAAGACTACTCTGCTCAATATGCCCGGGGCAACGCTCAGGCTCTGGCTTCGCAGTGGGCACCAGAAGGAACTTTTACCGATTCTACCGGCCAACAATTTCATGGTCGCGCCGAGATTGAAAAAACTTTTGCCGAATTCTTTAAAGCAAAAGGCCCTCAACCCCTCGTCATTAACGTTGAGTCAATCAAATTTCCTGCTCCCAATATTGCTATTGAAGTAGGCAACAGCCATATGACCGGAAGCGATGCGCGCTACACCGCCATTCACAGCAAAGAAAGCGGTCACTGGCAAATGGTGGCGGTGTTCGAGCACGAAATTGCGCCTGGCCACGCACCGGCCTCTATATCAGAATTGTCGTGGCTGGTAGGCTCGTGGACAGGCAACGCCGACTTGCGCGTTCAATGCGACTGGACTGCCTCGAAAAAGTTCTTACGCCTCGACTTTTTCTCAGCAAAATCAGAAGGCAATATTCCTTCTGAAACGGAGATCATTGGTTTTAACCCTATGACTCAGGCAATTACC
>JADYXQ010000073.1 GCA_021772135.1 Candidatus Obscuribacter sp. | reverse complement strand
TCATCGAAAATCTTCTTGCAGCCAGCCACTTTCAGGGCATCATATTGAAGGTCTAAATTTTGATCGTCGCTCGAAACTCGAGCATATCCGATCTGCATACGCTAATCTTTCTAGTCTAAAAACTCGTCAAAGAATACCATATCGACAAACAGTTTTTAGCATGAGTTGTTGGACTAGAAGAATGCGGCTTGCCAGGATCAAGAGTCCAGAAAACTACTTGTCTACCAAACGTCCGTTTTCTGGACCTGGTGGCACTTTCCTCATTCGCAAATAATTTGCACCACTTCACCGATGATTGCAGGTCCGTCGCAAATAATTTGCGCCCATTCTCAAATAATTTGCATCCGGCACCACCGATAGTTGCAAATAATTTGAGCCCGTGCCAACAGATGATTGCGATCCCATTTCTACGATCTCAATTCCTTAACCCTATGATTGCAAGCCGCTACAATTAGCACCGCTGTGGTTGACCCATCGAGAACTCAGTTTGGGCTAATTCAAAAGCTTCTGCAAAAAACTCTGAATGTTGTCCCTTCAAGGCTGTCAATTTAGAGTTTAAAGCAGCATCCGTATAACCTTGCGATTTTAAATACAAAATTGTTGTCAAAACCTCCAGTAGGCGTGCTTCTTTGTCTTTCAGTTTCTGTACCAGCGCATAACCTTTGGTAGGAGCCACTGCAACAGGAGCTTTCAACTTTGTAATTACAGTCCCCAAACCATCAAATTCATCAATCAACTGCATTGAAGCAGCCGCTCGTACGTCATCGGCCAGCGTCGGCGAATAAACCCCGTAATGGTAGAAAGTGAAACTTTGTCCAAGTGGCTCCCCTGCTGCCTGACAAAGATAAGCTAACTTTTGAAGTTTTTTTCGACCTTGAACCGTATTACCAGCCGCACTGAGTAATATTTTTAACTTTTCCAACCGCTCACTAAAATCCATATCGCCTTCCTCCTTGCCTCACCAAAAGCCACGAATTTCGTTTTCAAATTCTTTCGGAACGTAGACTCGATGCTCAATATATTCAAGTTCTGATAAGAACGTCTTTCTGCTGGATAAAGTGAAAACTTTATCGCCGTCGACGCAGTACAGATCCTGAGCTTCGTCTTCTTTTCCTCTTCGTTGATAGTGGTACAAATCCTTGTAAGCCGTGTCCTGCGGCGTATCGTAAATGTAATAAATATCCGGATCAAGCTGCTTTTCTTTTAAAAATTTTTTTGTTTTTTCGATTGCATCATGACCTTTTTGTATGTCCGAAGTAATTTTTTCAGGAACTACAATCGCCGCAAAAATATCCCTCTTTCTCAATCTCCGTGCCAAATCAGCAACAGGTTCTACTCCGCACTGCGCCCACTGCTCAAGCATATTCAAAATAACGAAATCATTGATGGTTAGGTAATCGTCCAAAGATGGAACTTGGGCTTTTGCCAAACTCGAAAAAACGGGATGTGTCAGCGAATCTTTTAATTTGCCATCACGAGTAGCCTTCACAACTTCCGTAAGAAGCTTTTTCAGCATGGTTTCCGCTGATCGAATCGTCTTGTGGTAGTAAACATGCTTATACATGTGATGTCGCCCAAGAATATAAGCTTCAACAGCGCTCATTCCCCGACGAGCATCCAATGCTAATACGGACCGATTTTGTCCTCCTACAGATGTTTCCGCAACCTTGACCGTTCTAAGGAGCCAAGACAAGTCTAGGTCACCATATTTAACACCAGTCATCAGACTGTCGCGGCACAAATAGTCAAAACGATCAACATCTAATTGACTGCTTATAATGTCCTGAACATGCAGCTTTTCATAAGTGTGCTTGATGATTTCAGTAATAATCTGTTTGACCCCGGCCGCCTCCAGAATTTTCGAAATTTCTGGTTGTTCTTCAAGAATCCGAACAGTCCAAGACTCATGACTTGCTCCGTCATCAACAAATTCTTTCGTAACTCGCTCAAATAAGTGGCTAAAAGGACCATGCCCTATGTCGTGACACAAAGCTGCAAGCGGAATTGCAAGTAATTCCGCTTCTGTAAACAGAGTGTTATTTTGCTTCCGAAGTGCTTCAATCATGCAAATCGACAAATGATAAGCTCCGAGAGCATGAATAAATCTGCTGTGTTCGGCTCCTGGATAAACTAAAAACGCTAATCCGAGCTGACGAATCTGCCGCAGTCTTTGAAAAGCTGGCGCATGCATAACCTCTAAGATTTCCCGATTATCAATTCGGATCAAGTCATGAAGAGGGTCGCGAATAATTCGTGACCGAAATTCTTCGACTTTCTTTTGCTCTGTTAGGGCTGCAGCTTGCATTTTACTTTAACCACCATACTGATGTATGGTATCGCTTTGAGTGAATTTTGTCAAGCTCGATGGTAGCAGCAAAACGCCACCCCTGATTTGCTTTTGGGGATTAACCTTTTTACCGTGGTATTGATGGATATACCGCTGGCTGTGTGTGTATATGCGCGCTGCTTCAAAATGCATTTCTTTTCTGGTAGGCGCTAGGCATCCATTGGATGGGCAATGGCGCCAGCTGCGTGGATTTTTGGCATGAAGGATTTGTGGTACAGCGAGTATGCCGCAATCAGTCTCGTGAACCAAGCCCGCCATTTGCAGTTTCCTTGTCCCCACCGTCGGCAGTGTGTAGCGCAAGGTTGTTTTGATACGCTTGTGTCCACCAAATTGAGACACAAGCACCAGGTCGGTTTTCTTGCCTTTGGCGGATCAAGTTGAGGCAGGTATGATGAAGCAGATGGGCAGACAGTTTTTAGCCACATCTGCAGCCTACTTATCTGACAATGAGACCAAGAGCAGAGGTCATGATACGCTGCCCCTGCGGGGTTATTCTTAACTTGTCTGGGGTCAGCTAGAGAGCGGCGGTCAAGCCTGGCGCTTGTCAACGTGCTGATGGCAAGTTTTGGCTAAATGCTGCACTAAATTTTTTGCCCTGTGTCCTTGATATCACAATATCTGGGCTGAAAAACGCACAATACTGCCTGGTACCACAGCATTTTTTGCGGTGGTTCTTACCGTTGAAGGGTAGATAGCACTAGCACCACCAATTCAAAGAGAAGGCTATGTCTACAAAAATTACTCGATTTTCAACAACAAGGGCGGTGTTGGTAAAACCACACTTCTCTGGAACATTGGTGATTCCTTAGCACGAAAAGATAAGCACGTTCTGCTGATTGATTTCGACCCTCAATGCAACTTGTCTTTATCTGTACTGGGAGTTAAACAATTTACTGAAGTTTTGCCGACTAACAGTCTGCCCTATGGGCAAAGCATTCGGGCTTTTCTTCAACTCTTCTTACAGGGTACCGGCGGGCATGAGTTTTTCAGTCATGTTGGACCTCACACTCATCAAAATGCACGGCTGGTGGCCGGAGACTTCTGGCTCAATGTATATGCTGAACAGTTGGGTGTTGGTGCTGATCTCCTAACAGGTGTCGGTATCGCCAAATATGTCGTGCTTCGTGAAATGGTTATCTACGCTAATCAACAGCGTAAGAAGGACCATCTGCCTGAATATGACTTTGTGCTTGTAGATCTTCCGCCATCATTCGGAGGCTTGGTACGAGCCGCACTCTATTCATCTGATTATTTCCTGGTTCCCTGCACATCTGATACTTTTAGCGCCTATTGTGTTGGACTGATTGGCGAGATGCTGCCCACATTCTTCAAAGACTGGCAGGACGGTTTCACTCGGTTCAAATCGTCCAACCCTCGATTTGATCGTTTTGACAATCTCGGAAAAACGAAATTTGCTGGATGGATTTTCAATTCCTTTGACACCAGAAAATCTAACTACTTGCGTGCGGATCAAGTTCATCATGATGCAATTCAGAAAGCAGTTGAAGAGAAGTTAGTAGCTAAGTTGAACGGCAATGTCAGCGCAAATCTTCCACCCAATTTCTTGGCCGGAGATATCGAAGACATGAATACACTCGCACAAAATAGCGTCTGGCAAAATGTTCCAGTCTCTCAGCTCGCAGAGCACCGCCCAATAGTTGACATAGAATCGCGCGGCAACTGAGCGCAGTAACCAACTGGAGCAGATTAGCAATCTAAAAACAAAATTCGGAGAGATCGCAGACAACGTTATTAAAACTTGTGTTTAAAGTACGCGCAGTCGTTCTCTCCAGCGTCGGACGCTTCTTTTTAACTTCGATCGGTGTAGGTCGGCTTTGAATATTTAACGGGACGTCGTAGCTGGACGGCCTGCGCTTTGGAACACACCCGCTGATAAATTCACCAGTTCTCACGTCAGGTCCCGGTAATCGAAGCTAGCCGCTTCTTTGATTCACGAAATCTGGGGCGACCCTGTGTCCCAACACCAGTCGATATCGCCTTCCTTAATCCAGAAGTGACTATAGCAGCCATTTACCTGTCTTACTGAAGGATAGATACTAGCAACGCCGTCGTCGCTTACATCGACTCTCCAAGATGGGGAATCCTTTCTTGAAAGGCTTAGCCGAAGCTGATTGCCGCAACTACAAGGGCATTTAAAATAGGCCCACTTCTGGTATTTGCCCTCAACACCAACAACGAACAAATCGCCATTCTTCAACTTATTTGCACCAGGGTGCTCTTTGTTCCAATGCAACTCGAATGCGGCTCGCGGCCTCGCTCTGATGGCGATCAAAAAAAAGCGCAGTAATTGTTTAAGTTTTCTTTTCATAGTTACGCCGTCAGATAAAGCGCAGGGTCAACGTCGGCCAAGCCCCAGAAGTCCCGGTTGTCACAGATTCGGCATCCAGTATTGTCTTCACCTCGATACTGGTCGCCGTCCAATCGGTCAAATTTTCGAGTGATCTGATCCGGATTTTTGCCTTCAATGCGTAGAGGAGTGAGCCTGTTAATCAGCTCATTGAGAGCCATGCATGCTGTCTCAGTGGTGAAATTTACCACTACTGGGTTTGGGTCACCGCCGCCTATGATGTATGCTTCGTCCTTACGGCGCTGATATTCGTCCGGTTGACTGCGCTGGAGCTGCTCCTCCGAAGCGCGTTGCGGATTCACCACGCCTCGACAAAGTAAGCATGCCGTGCCTGGTTGAACGATAGTAACCCTACCGTCAAACGCATCGAACACCCCTGGTTTTTCTTTGCTGGGTTTGATTTTGAGCCCCATATCAAAAACTGGGGTCATATAGAAGTATGCGAACCTGTTGATAATGATACGCCCGTGATTGTCGTCCGTGCAGCCGAAAATGATGTCACAACTCTTCAGCGCCTCAAACGCATCCGTTGCACTGACCCACTCCTGCACCATCGCGACCTGAGTCTTTAAGCCAATGCGCCGAATTTCTCGTGAGATGACAGCCACCTTGTAGGCATTCGCAATCGCGTCTTTTAGCGTGGTGAGATGCACTCTATGCGAACCTGTCCGGTCGAGCCGATCTTTGTCTATGAGGAGAACATGGCCCGCTCCCTGTCTGGCAAGCATGTGTGCAAGCGGGCTTCCTGTACCGCCGCAACCCACAACGCCAAAACGAAGTGCTCGCATATCGGCAGTGAACTCTCTACCGAGAAGGCGGGTTTGTCTGTCGAAGATGTCCTCCGGCTCTACTTCTCCACGTCCGGGATAATCGATAAGGTAACGATTGCCGATCACTTTAGTCAGCTCAATGTCGTCGAAAGCCTGCTTGCCACGTATGATACGCCCTCGGATCTTGTTGTCTCCTGTAAGCACCACACTGAGAAACTCAACGCTGCGACCACGCCGATTTCTGCAGATGGACCAGAGCATACTCTCGTTGCCGTCGTCTTGTTGCGAAAAACCGGCCGGACCATTCGGATGACTGTGGACAATGGCTAGTTTGCAGCCTTGACTCTCTGCTGAATTCAAGGCCTGTACGAAAGAATTTGTCCGCCATGTAATGCTGGTATGGCTTCGGGAGACAACGTCTTCAGGGCTAATGGGAACAAAATCCACGACGATAAATCGCCTGGCTTTTTCTTTGCGCCACGGGTCGAAACAGCTATATTCCTTACAAAGCAAATAACCGGCGCCTTCGTCGGGCGCTGTTGCAAAAAGCGATTCGCGCATCTTTTCAAAGATCTCGGTTGTAATTGTCAGCCCTAGTGTTCTCATCCTGCTACCCTCAGTGCTTCATTGATTCGCGCAAGTACCGTCCAAATCCCGTCAACCCCCGGACGCCAGGCTGATTGGTGCCTTGACCAGCGCTGCCATATGACGCCGTTGAAATCAAAAGCCTGATCGGCAGCCCGTGGATAAGCCCCAGTGGATTTGAGTTTCAGCCATGGGAAGACGTAAAACATATCCGTTGGGCAATCAGGAAAACCTGCCGGCAAAATTGTCAGAATGTCTGCTACACCTGAATCTAAAAGCTCGTTTGGTATGGGGTGGGCCCGAAAGATCAGGCCCTTACTGCCCCCAAATTGAACTTCCTCGTAGCCTACGCCGTGCTGCGTTAAATACCCGGCGCAGACCGGGTTTAGAATCAATCCCTGCATTTCCCTATCCTTCGGTTGAGTTGTTCTCGCCGGTAAAAAACTTCTCTCGACCAGGTTTGGTTAAGTCGACTTCTTCTTGGTCTTTAACAGGCGGATCATTGGGGCCGGGCAAGTCCTGCCACACCCGGTGGGACTGTGGTACACCGGCTAAATCCTTAATCTGTTTTCCATTTATGTTTGGTTCAGTCCACTCGTACTTCTTCTGATCGATGAAGATCTCATAGTTCTTTTTCATATCCGTTCTCCTAGAGGCGCGTGTTAATCCTGCCTCCGAAGAAACGCTCTTGGAGCCAGGTCTATTCGATTTGTTTTAATCATACGGTCGGGCTTGCCAACTGTCAACAATGGAAATTCAAAAAGCTATTAAAAACGGTTTCTATTAAAAACCGTTTGCTTTATTGACAGGAGTTGCTATTACAATCATAATTAGATTGCATGACAGCTTACGTGGACAACCTTTACCGCAAACTGGGCGAACGGATACGGCAGCAACGCCTGTCCGTCAATATGACGCAAGAGGAATTAGCAACCACTATAGGAATGCTAAGAACCTCAATCGTCAACATCGAGGCAGGCAGACAAAAACCACCATTGCACGTCCTTTACCAGATTTGCCGCCAACTCGGTGCCGAGCCGGGTGCCATGATGCCAGCGCTTTCCGATGTAAATGAAGTCCAAGTAACAGTCGCGGGCGACGTACAGGAATTACCGCCCCAGGCCGCTTCGATATTTAAGAAGCTGTCTGATGCTTAGCTAGACACAAGCAGGAGAGCCGCGTGCCCTTAGCAGCAATGAAAAAAATAACGAAGAGAACTGCGCAAGAACTGGTCGCCGAGTATGGTACACCCATTGATTTGGTCAGACTATTGAAGGATGAAGAGATTACGCTCAAACGAGAAGACATGGAGGACAGCATTTCCGGCATGATCGTAATTAAGCCTGCTGATACCACAATTGTTGTAAATAGCAGTCACCATCACTCTCGCCAGAGATTTACTATTGCCCACGAATGTGGTCACTACTTCCTTCACGCTGATAGCGCCAGTGCTTTCATCGATCAGTCAGAAAAGATTTTTTTGAGAGATGCAGTTTCGGCTTGCGGAACTCAGAGGCAAGAGGTACAGGCCAACTGGTTCGCCGCTGAATTGCTCATGCCCAAAGACTATCTCTTGAAGAAATTCGATACGAAAAAAATAGACCTTTATGACGATTACCCGCTCCGGTTGCTCGCCTCGGAGCTGAAAGTAAGCGTCCAAGCCCTAGTCGTCAGACTGACAGCACTTGGACTGATACCGAATGATTGCTACGAACCCCATGTATAACTAAGGTTGCTTGTTGTTCTCAACTTCTGCTACCAAATTGTTTGGCATAAGTGAAGAACGCTCTTTCGAGAATGTCGAAATCATTGTTGGTTATGGTCGACAAGGGCTAGAGTGTGATTGTGACGGCTGAGGAGCTTAAGACATCGGATTTAGCAAGTTTCCGGACCGGTGCACAGCGGGTTAGGACGTCAATCAGACAATGCTCGAATGACATTTCACGTATCAGATTGAATTCCACAACTACAAAGTGGAAAACATAAAGGTGTTTTATTGCTATCCTTATTGCTCGCTACCGGCATCATCAACCGCATTAGCCACTAGATATGGTGCGCAGCTTTATTGATTTGACTCGCCGAGACTTAAGCAGTTAGTGTGTCGTTTTCAATTGATGCAATTGATTCGATTTAAGTCCCCAGAAATCTGTAGCTCTGTCCCGACTCAACTGGCACTCCGCGCGATACCAGTCATGTTTGTCATAGCCGTCCCGACGTCCGCTTTTCTCCCAGAAACTGTGAGCAAGAGTAGCAATTTCCTTAAATTCTAGATCGACGCGCTTTCCAGCGACTCCGTATCTATGGCAAGCAAAGGAGGCTAAGAGGCACTGGGATAGCGAAGCTGTCACCAGGGGCAATACGATGCCGCAAAGCCTTATCAGGTAAGTGTTTCAAAATCGGACAATTTTCGCGCTGCTTTGC
>JADYXQ010000072.1 GCA_021772135.1 Candidatus Obscuribacter sp. | reverse complement strand
GATAACTCCTTATTATATTGGGACCATACGGGCTTCTGCCTAATCAATGTGATGACGGGCAACTTGATACTTTAAACGTCAATTAGACGCGGGCGCCACGGCCCATGACTATATTGAAAATGAAGACTGAGACGGCCAACACCAACAAGGTGTGAATAAAGTCGCCGCCGATATGGGATACGAGACCAACAATCCAGAACAGAATCAAAAGCGAAATTAAGGTGTTAATCATCTCTGTATCTCCAAATGAGTTTCTTCTACAGCCATTTGCTGACTGGCGATAGAGACTGCCACGGGCGCTGTTGGTTCCAAAATTACAGCCGAGCTGACATTTTTTAAAACTTTTAAAAAAATTGGAACTTATCCCGCCAAGCTATGTCTAATCATATGTTCATTCCTGAAGTGCAAGAAACAAATAGACGCCGAAGCATTATTCAATAATTCAATTCGGATTTTAAGCTTTCATATAAGCGCCAGGAAATTAAGAGCAGGGCTAATGCCCTGCTCTCTTACAATGTTTAACCAAAATTTGTACTCAGTACCTTAACCGCGGCGCCGCACTTGCACTTCCACAAAATGATCTTTGCGATCAGCTGAAAGAGGCAAGCTCTCGCCACAATTAACACCATCGAGAATAATGACCACGTCGCTTTCCATTTGATCGACTTGACTGACAGTGATGTGGAATACTGTTTCGCGGAAGCGATAATGCAATTTGTAAGATGGCCAATCCGGCGGCAGACATGGTGCAAAGAAGAGTTTGTCCACGTCAAGCCTGACGCCCAACAAAGATTCAACCAGTAAGCGATAGAACCATCCGGCCGATCCGGTATACCAGGTCCAGCCACCACGGCCGGTGTGGGGCGCTACACCGTAGACATCGGCAGCGATGACGTAGGGTTCGACTTTGTAAAGAGCCACTTTTTCCGGAGAATTACCGTGATTAATGGGGTTAATCATGGTGGTCAATTCCCAGGCCAGACGGCTGTCGCCTAATTTGGCGAAAGCCATGGCGGCCCAAACGGCGCTGTGAGTGTACTGACCGCCGTTCTCGCGCACACCAGGTACGTAGCCCTTGATATAACCAGGATTAAGAGCGCCCTGATCAAAAGGTGGGTCAAGCAATTGAACCAGCGCTGCTTCTCGGCGCACCAGCCGTTTATTGAGGCTGCCCATCGCCTGCTTGCAGCGGGCATGGTCGCCGCCATTCGATAGCACCGACCAGCTTTGTGCAATCGAATCAATCTGGCATTCACTGCCTGATGATGTGCCAAGTGGAGTGCCATCGTCAAAATAGGCACGTCGATACCACTCGCCGTCCCAACCGTGAGCGGCTATGTTCTCTTTTAATTTGGCTGCTTCGGAGGCACAGAGATCTACGGTTTCCTGGTCTTCACGTTTTGCGGCCAGTTCGGAGAAGCGGCATAAAACGTCATACAAGAAAAATGCCAACCAGATGCTTTCGCCTTTGCCGTGCTCACCGACCAGATTCATGCCGTCGTTCCAGTCACCGGCACCAATTAGAGGCAAGCCGTGGGTGCCCATGCGCAAGCCGTGTTTGACGGCCCGCAAACAATGCTCATATAAAGATGCACTTTGATCCGATATCTGCGGTTGATCATAGTACGACTCTTCATCAGCATTGAGCAGACGACCGGTTAAGAACGAAACTTTTTCGTCTAGCACACCGGTATCTCCGGTGCACGTTACGTAGCGATGCGCTGCATAGGGCAACCACAAATAATCATCAGAACAATGAGTCCGCACCCCACGTCCGCTCGGTGGGTGCCACCAGTGCTGGGCGTCGCCTTCGACAAACTGGCGGGAGGCGCACTTGAGTAATTGATCCCGCAAAATTAAGGGTTCGCAATGCACCAGAGCCATGCAATCTTGCAGCTGGTCTCTAAAACCAAAGGCACCACCCGACTGGTAATAACCGCTGCGTCCCCAGATGCGACAACCGATGGTTTGATAAAGCAGCCAGCCGTTAATAAGCATATTTATAGATGCATCGGGAGTTTCAACGTTGACGGCGCCCAGAGTATGTTTCCAGTAATGGCAAATGTTTTCGTAAGCGTCGCGTTTAGCGGCCAGTCCGCGGAAGCGGTTAATGATACCGCGGGCGTGATTAATATCATTGCCCACACCCAGCCTGAAGACAATTTCGCGCTCTTCGCCATCGGCCAGCTCCAATGGAACTTGAATGGCCGCGCAAGGATCGAGTCCGGCACCAAATTTACCGGAGAGGCGCACGCGGCGCATAGCTGCAGGTGATACGAGGCTGCCGTTGCGTCCCAAAAATTCGGTACGGTCGCCGGTGATTGTGCGTGTGGTATCACTGACATCAAAGAAAGCGACTTTGCCGGCAAACTCAGTGTTGTAGGCATTGCGGGCCAGGAGGGCTCCGGTCTTAGCATCAAGTTCTGTGGCCACGTGCATGCTGGTTTTTGATTTCAGATCTCCCAAAATCCATTCTACGTATCCGGTGGCTGAAAGTTTTCTTGGTCGGCCGGAACGATTTTTCAATTTCAGCACGGAAAACTTGACATTGTCATCGAGAGCAACGAAAACCAGAAGCTCAGATTCGATACCAGATTCGGTGTGCTCAAAGACGCTGTATCCAAAACCGTGACGGCTGGTATATGGTGTAGAACCGCGCGCAGGTAGCGGTGATGGCGACCAGAAGTGGGCTGTTTCTTCGTCTCTTAGATAGAAAGCTTCGCCGCTTGAATCGCTGATCGGATCGTTATTCCATGGCGTCAAGCGAAATTCGTGGGCATTTTCCGCCCAGGTATAGACAGAGCCGCTCTCTGATACCACACTTCCGAAATTGCGATTGGCCAGTACATTTGACCAAGGCGCCGGCGTCACTTGATTGAGATCGGTGGAAATTACATATTCCCGGCCATCGCTGGTAAAGCCACCAAGACCGTTTACAAGAATCAAATCTGAGCGCAAATCACGATCGCCTTTGACCACTTCCGGTTTATAAATGCGTGTGGCAACCAGCCTGGGCGGCCGCTTTTCACGCAGTCCGTAACCGGCTACCTGCTCAAGCAAACTGCCTTTAGAATCGGTGATGATTACTCTTGCTACTGCCTGGAACAGAATTCTATCTTCAGCCGAAATTTGTTCTGCCGGCCTTACGAAAATTCCACCGGGGCCATCAGTCATATTCGCTTCCAGACCAGAGGCGATGATACCGACAATCTCTTCTTGCAACACCTGTCTGTAACCGGCCTGGTCTTCATTCCAAATAACCAGATCGCAAGTCAGCCCTTTAAGTTTCCAGTAAGCATGCGCTTGCACCAACTGACGCACCAGTTCGCTATTGGCTTGCTCCTTAATTTGAAGAAGCACGATGGGCACGTCGCCAGAAACCGAATATCCCCACAAAGCTGACTGTCCGCGGGTATTCTTCAAAATTATATCGGCGTCTGCGCGCAGCGGTTTGCTTGGATAAATAATTGAACTGGCCAGGCGATTATAAAGTTGGGCGTCGCCTTCGTTAGCGTTGAGTTGTCTTAAAACTACCTGACCGTGCGTCCATGCCAGGTCAAAGACGCGCTCGGCCAGGCCCCGGTCGCGATATTTGTCAACCAGGGCAAGGCAACCTTCTTTGCTTGCATGAATACCAGAGACGATATTAATAGTGACGTTCGCTTCAGGTTCAATGACTATTCGGTGGCGCATTGAAACAATGGGATCAAGCACACTACCCTCGGTGCCCGATAGCGGAGAAAGACGTTTCATGGCCAGTGGGTCGGCTACTGTATTGCCGCGACCAATAAAGCGAGATCGGTCGGTTTCATAAGAGACTTCGCCCGGCTCCGCGCCATGCACCGCCATGAGGTGGAACATATAAGGAGTGGCCTCATTTTCAGCACGAGGACGGCGGTGGCAGAGGATGGCCTGACGATCTTTGTCTATTTCTGTTTGCACAAACAAATTACTGAAGGTGGTGTGCGCAAGGTCGGCGTTGGGAGAGGTAATTACCACTTCCCCGTAGCTGGTAATGTCCATTACTCTGCGGGTGCGCGAGCGGTTGGTGAGTTGCAGTCGCCTGACCTCAACATCGTCTTCAGGTGAGACCACAATTTCGCAGTGGGTATCAAACTCACCATCGCGGCGCTTAAATTCGACCTTTGTTTCTGAGAAAATTGCCTCAAAGCTATCCGGCATTTCTAAAGTAGGCTGATAGGTGGTGGAGAAGAAATCACCACTCTCCCGATCGCGCACATAACAGAAGCTACCGAAATTGTCGGCAGTAGTGTCTTCGCGCCAGCGGGTGATCGCCATATCTTTCCATCTGGAATAACCACCGCCAGAATTAGTTACCATCACATGATAGCGTCCGTTCGACAAGAGTTGCAATTCGGGTGATGGTGTATCGGGGCTGGTCAAAATGCGCAGGGAAGATTCGGAGGTATCAGGGGTGGTGCGCAAGTCGGCGATTTCAGAAGTAAGCGATTGCACCGGTCTTACCTTAGGCACTCTCTCCTGAAGCAAAAGTTCAGTCGCCTGGAAAGAAGGGTCGGCCATAAAGCGCTTCTGCATCGGCATATCGAGCAGATGATAGGCCATTGAAAGCAGACTCATCCCAAGGTGGTGCACCATGAATGATTTGACGATTACATATGTCTGGCCGCGCGGCACACGGGCGGCAGTATAATCAACCGCCTCATAAAATCCATATTTACCCGAAAATCCACTGGCATGCATTTTTTGCAAATTGGCCACTGACTCTTCCGGTGCCACCATCAGCCCCATGACGCAGGCATAAGGAGCAATGACCAGATCTTCCACCAGGCCGCGTTTCAAACCAAGACCGGGCACGCCAAACGCTCTATATTGATAATTAAGATTGACGTCGACACTGTTGTATCCAGATTCAGATATACCCCACGGCACGCCTCGCTGTCTTCCGTATTCAATTTGTCTGGCTACGCAGACGCGATAAGTTTGAGCTAAGAGCGTATCTTCGTAAGCTGGCATCACCAGCAGTGGCATCAGATATTCGAACATCGAGCCGCTCCAGGAGAATAGAACTGATTCTCCGGCAGCACGGGTGAGCAAGCGGCCCAGTGAGAACCAGCTTTCTTTAGGCAGGTGCCCTTGAGCAATAGCGACGAAATTGCCCAGACGGGCTTCCGAAGCCAACAAATCGTAGAAGCTTGCGTCAAGCCTGTGGTCGTCAACGTTGTAACCAATGGAGAGCAAGCGGCGCGATTCGTCATAGAGAAAATCAAAGGGAATTTGCGCCAGCTTACCCACTGACGAGGCCAAATTCTCAATGGTAATAATCAGCTCTTGAGCTCGCACACTGGCTTGCCGAACTAATTCCAGCACATTGTCGATTTTGTCGCGTTCGACTTCCGCGAGCTCACCAAGAGTGGCAAGGTCAAATTGCGCCACCAGATCGTCATAATCTGCTAAAAGCCGCAGTGATGGCACGTTGTCCAGCACCGGAAGCAAAGGCAACAACTTAGTCAGCGCTTCTTCCTGCACCCAGGGTGTTAGCAAATTCAATTCGGTCAAAGCCGACTGGCACTGCTCAAGTAGAGACGCTGACCAAATTTCCACTTCAATAGAACTATCGGTACGCACCCTCGGATCGCACATCAAGATCAAGCCGGCGTTAAAGCTTAAGGCCGCCTTTTCCAATCCGATCAAATCGGTGCGCATCGAAGAGAGATTATTAGCCGGCCTGCGGCGTATGCCTTCAAGCATGGTCTCAAAACTATTTAATTGATTGCCGTTATTACCGAGGGCGAGCTTTAGCAGCCGGCAGGTATCGGCAATCGCGTCAAAAAGGTGCGGCGGCAGTACCGGGCTTTCGACCAGACCAATCAAACCTGGTCTTAAAGTCAGCAAGTGACCGGCTAAATTGCCGCTATCCACAGTTGAAACATAACGCGGATGCAAGGGCGCCAGACTGATGGTGTCATACCAGTTGTAGAAATGGCCGCGATACCTCTCTAACCTGTTTAGAGTGGTAAGGGTAGAGTGAGTGCGCTCAATTAGCTCAGTAGCGTGGATATAACCAAAATCATAAGCAGCAAGATTGGCCAGAAGGGCCATACCTATATTAGTAGGCGAGGTGCGGTGAGCAGTGCGCTCAACAGGCTCTTCCTGATAGTTGTCCGGTGGCAACCAGTTATCTTCGGGCCCCACCAGTGCTTTGAAAAATTGCCAGGTCTTACGGGCCATCTGGCGCAAGAAAAGAATCTGCTCAAAAGTCAGCTCAGCCACCACCACCGGTGACGAACGGCTGAACCAGCAGGCCACCGCCGGCGAGACCAACCAGAACATTGCTACCGGTATGGCGTAAGCCAGAGTTTTCTGGTCGTTGGCAAACAGATAGCCAAGGCATACTAGTGCCACCGCCGGGCCAATCCACATAGAGCGGAAGAACGACATCATGCTGTCGCTTACCCTTGTCTCGCCTGCAGTGCGCCACTCAAGCAGTTTGCGATGGGTCAAATACATGCGGAAGAGCGTGCGCCCTATAGCCGACAAACTATAGAACGCTTCATAGGGCAGGCAGACAAGAGTGAATAGCACTTGAGCGAAATGGACTCGACCCGAATCTGCCACAGTAGTGAAATGCTGCGTTAAGTCGAGTTCTTCCGGTTTGCGAATCAGCTCGCTGAACACTGCCACTGCCGCAGGTAAAAACATCATAGCGACCAGCAATACGGTCCAGAAAGCGTGCGGTGCAAGCACAGTCCAGGCAAGGACGAAAAGTATTACCTGGGCCGCTGCCACCAAACTACGGCGCAAATTATCAAATATCTTCCACCGTGAGAGCAGCGATAGGGGTGTTTTGCCCGCCCGCTGATCACCGTTTCCAGAGAATGGCAAAAGCCAGGGCAGAAGCTGCCAGTCGCCGCGAATCCACCTCGAGCGTCTGGCCACGTCAAAGCTGTAACTGGTGGGGTACTCTTCGTAGAGCTGAGCGTCGCTCAACAAGCCTGACCTTACATAACAGCCTTCAAGAAGATCGTGGCTGAGAATTTGATTTTCGCAAAAACGATCGCGCAGAGCCCGTTCGAAAGCATCGATTTCGTAAATGCCCTTGCCGATGAATGAGCCTTCATGGAAGAGATCCTGATAAACATCAGATACTGTTCTGGTGTAGGGATCGATGCCAACTCCGGCACCATAAAGTTTGGCGTAAGGCGAGCGGTGGGTACGGGGCGACAAGCTGACATCAACCCGCGGTTGCAAAATACCATAGCCCTGCACCACACGCTCTCTGGCATCGTCATAACGGGCGCGATTAAGCGGATGAGCAATAGCACCGACAAACTGTTTTGCTGCTTCCAGAGGTAGCTGCGTATCTGCGTCAAGGGTGATGATATAACGCACATTACTAAGAGTGGCCAGATCGCCTACTACTGTTGAGAAATGATTTTTGCCGCCACGCAGAAGGCAATTGAGATCACCTAGCTTACCGCGCTTGCGTTCGTGTCCCATCCAGATACTGTCGAGCGAATTCCACAGCCTGGGCCGGTGAAACAGATAAAAGACATCTTTACCGTCACCGTATTTGATATTTAATTCTTGCACACGCCTGGCCACAAGACTGACAAGCGGCTCATCTTCGGGCTTAGTTTCGCTAGGCGAATCGGTAAAATCGGTGAGCAAAGCAAAGAAGACATTATCGTCTTGATTGGCCAGATACCTTACTTCTAAGGCCTCCACCATATCTTCCACACCGGTCAAACTGCTGAGCATGGTCGGCACCACCACCAGTGCCGAATCCTCTACCGGTATGCCTTTTGAATAATCCATTTTTGGCAAAGGATATGCTTTGGCAAAAGTAGTGGAGAGCCAGTTGACTATGGCCACAGCAAACTGGCTGCTAGCCAACAAGAGAAGCAAAATTACTCCGGCCCAGACTAACTTCGAGAGGTGATTGTAATTATAAAAACGCCAGAGCGAAACGAAGGTGACGGCAAAAGTGATGGCAGCTATGGTGCCAAAATAAACAAACTGCGGATAGCGTTTAGCAGCCCGGCGGAAATGGTCTAGCAGAGAAAGATCCACTTCAATGGTTTTTTCCAGTTGCGGATAACCTTTATCAACCAGATAATAACCGACGTGACTGAGCTGCGGCCCTCCGTTGGCTTGAGCAGCCGTGCGTGCGCAACTGATCGCAAGTCTAGCTACTTCGCCTTCAGATAAATGCGTCAGCTTGGCTAACTTTTCTACTACGTGGCGGTAGTGGTCACGAGTAGCAAAATCCATATTGGCATAAATGCCGGCGGGATCTTCGCGCAAAATCTGTTCGACTAGACTATGGCTTTCAACAAAATCGCGCCAGTTGAATGATGCCAGCGAGCGCAAAGAAGTGATGGTATTAGAAATCGAAACTTGATCTTGAGCTTGCAGCTGGCTTTCAGCCTGCACCAGTTGTTCGGTGGTCAAACCTACTTCTGATAGCCATTGTTCGATCCACGAAATCGGCAGAGCCAGAGTTGGGCCCTGACCGCGCAACAGTCTCGTCAGCTCTGCCACAAAAGCGCTGGCCCTGGGTGGCCCAGAACGAGCCATATCGGCCAAAGTGAGAATTAAATTCTTTGGATCTTTTTCAGCCGTTTCGATCATCTGCGCCGCCCAGCTGACGGCGAAATCTCTTTCCTGGCTGTCAGAAGCAATGCGCGCCGCCACCCGGCGTAAATTTTCAATCAAAGCCATGCGCAACATAATGGGAATAGCCCAAAGTTCGCCCAGAGTTAGGGGTGTAACAGTCTGATAGGCGGTAATTAAGCGACTGAGACTTTCAGCGTCAAGCCTGCCGTCACCGTGTGAAATGATTTCAAGAGCGACGTCATATACCCGAGGAAAGTTAGCGTTAATGCCACCCAGAAGCCGGGGCAGCTGTCTACTGTATCCTTTGGGCAAGTGGCTTTTGGCGATGCGAATTTGCTCTTCAACCAGATAAAAGTTATCAAGCAGCCACTCGCCTGCAGGGCTGACCCGGCTATTAGCTTTAACCGTAGCTGTGAGAATGCGCACAGCTTGCAATAAAATTTCTTCGTTTTCGGCCAGGCGGTCAAGCAGCCGGTCCCCGCCAGTGCCGGAGCCGAGGACGTGCTGCCTCGCCAGGGCATAACCGTGCTGCTCCATTTGTCCGGCACTGAACAGCTCGGCCCGTAAAGGAGTATCTCCTATGGCCTTCTGTTCAGGTAATTCATATGTAGAAATGGCCAAAGACTACCTCTTGACGCATTTGACCCGTAGGGGCAACATGCTCCAGCTGCCGACGGTCGCCCGGCAAGACATAGACCATAGCACGCCACAGAAGTTCCACCAGGCTCGACAGCATTCGTGGGCTTAGCAAAGAATAATTTGTTCACAGAAAGAAACTTTCCGCGAGCTGGTCAGTCGGGAGTAAAGCGCATGGCAAATTCGATCACCATCCCGGATATTACTATCCATAAATAAGGTTTGAATTGCCCTTTAGAATCAGAATACCAAAACAGTTTAACGCACCGCATCAGGTGCCAAACGCCCAGGAGAAAACACATGCAAGCATCCAGTAAAAAATGGCTTTCCTTTAGCCTATCGGCACTAGCCCTAACTGCTCTGGCTCAAGCCCCCAGCATTGCTAAAGACGAGACAATCATCGGCAGCGGTGCAACAGCCAGCAAGCTTGATATCGTCAACGAACTCAAACGTCGCGGCTCTTTCCATAAGACTCTAGATGGCCTTTCCATTGCCTACAACATGGACAACCAGCTTAAAGGACGCGGACCATTCACTTTCTTTGCGCCAGACGATAAGGCCTGGGGCAAAATGCCTGGAGAAGATCAGACTTCACTTTTCGGCAATCCCAAACGTGTTTCTGAAGTTCTGAGCTATCACGTCCTCAAAGGCCAGAGACTCAATTCTGATGCAATTGCTATGCAAAAAACTTTGCAACCCATGGATCTAAAACATAAAATTACGGTGTCGAGCAAAGATGAAAATGGCAAGAAAGCACTCTATGTCGACAAAGCTCGCATCAAAGAAGCTGATATTCAGTGCTCCAACGGTGTGATTCACATCGTTGACCAGCCAATCATGCCAATTTTGGCAGAGTAGGCAAGAGTGATTGAAATAATTTTGTAGCTTTCGCCTGTGCTGAAAGCTGCAGAACGAAAAGGAACTCGTGCTTAGACCGCGAGTTCCTTTTCGTTCTATGTGCATAACTGGCTTAACAGAAATGACGGTGACAGTGAGGCAAACTGCAATAATAGACATTTGATGTCTCTAGGAGCCTGTCCCATAATTCAAAATCGGTCGACTGCAGCTTTAATTAGTTGCGCTTAACTACGAATTGGCCCTGGTGGCAAGTTTCTGGCTGGG
>JADYXQ010000007.1 GCA_021772135.1 Candidatus Obscuribacter sp. | reverse complement strand
GTCTTATAAATTATTGGGCATACTGGGCAGCGGCAGCATGGGCGTGGTTTTCCACTGCCGGCATTTGATTTTAGGCAAAGACTACGCACTCAAATTACTGGCCACCGACAGGCTGACACCTGAGAGTTGGAGCCGTTTTCAATCAGAAGCGAAAGCTCTGGCACGCTTGCACCATCCCTGCGTGGTCGGCATTCATAATATATGGGCATAGACGACAGAGCCTGCCCTTACTATGTTATGGATTTGCTAGAGAGTGAGTCGCTGTCGCAACTGATTCGGCGAAAAAAACGATTGACCGTGGCTGACAGTCTCAATATTTTTACTCAACTAGCCAGTGCCCTCGATGCCGCCCAGCAGCAAGGAATTGTTCATCGCGACATCAAGCCCTCTAATATTATGGTGCTGGAAGAAAACGGCACATATGCAGTCAAGCTGGTCGACTTCGGCATTGCCAGATTATCAAAGCAGGGCCTGGGATCACTGAATCAGACTGCCGCAGGCACCGTATTTGGTACTCCATTTTATATGAGTCCTGAGCAAAGTTTGGGAACTACGGTGGATGAACGCAGCGATATCTATTCGCTGGGCTGCACGCTTTTTGAGGCCCTCACCGGCATTCCGCCCCTGGTTGGCGAGAATGCTATTGAAACCATTTTGATGCACCAATCAGCAGACATGCCATCACTGAATGAAGTTTATCCAGACGGTAATTTTTCTCCTGCAATAGAAATGGCTGTTTCAAAAATGCTGCAGCGCAACGTTAGTCATCGCTATCAAACAATGAAACAGGTAGCTTACGACTTTGCTCGCATTCAAGCCGGTAAGGCTGTGGGCTTCAGCAAAGATTCAAGCAAATTTGCTCATGCTCTGCCAGTGCCTGAAGACGATGACGAAATGCAGCAATCGGCGTCAGCCAGAGAAAAAAACTCAATTGTGTTTGGGCCTTTGCAGATTGCATTAGTAGCTACTGCTTTGCTGGCGATCACCGCTGGTGCCCTGGCCCTCTCAATTGTGAACAGGCCGAAGCCGCCTTCTGCCCCCGTTTCGGTTCCGGTACCGGCCTTAGACCAAATCAGATCTAGCGAAGATCCATTATCACTTTCGTTCAAACAGCATATGAACATCTATCAAACATTTTGTCTAAAGAAGACCAACGCGGCTGGTGAACTGGTGCGTAAATTTCTTTTTCCTGAAATCAATTGCAAACTCGGTTATCTGCGGGTAGGTGATGGCCTTTTTCAGCCGGCGGTGGGCACCATTGAAGTTCCTTATGATCAAAAAGCACATTTGTATTTGCAATGCGTTGCCACTCCACACCCCGAAATTTGCAGCAAGTTTGGGCCTGACGATTTAAGCGGTCTCGATATCGTCACCTTTGAGGTGCCCGCGGTGATGAAGATTGTCAAAAATTGGCGCAAGCTCGAGCACCTGTCTTTCTTCAACTCGGTCGAACATATTGAAGGCATGGACTGCTCAGAAATTTTGAAAGAGCAATTGCCACTGATTGACGAAATGTCTGGTCTGAAATCTCTGGGCCTCTGCGGTAGTTTGAAGATGGCAACGCCACTGCATGGCAGTGAAACTACAGGTGCTGACATTGCTCAAATGAAATTGCTCAACACCATAGAGTCTTTCAGCCTGAAGGAAGTGAACAACGTTCAACCGCTGCTCAAGGTAATTCCTGATCACCCTAATATAAAAGAATTGAATCTGGTCGGACTTGAAATAAGAGACGGCGATTTAAAGCTACTGGTGCCGGCCACTGATCTGGAGATCTTGCGAATTTATCAGTGCGACAGAATCACTTCCGCTGCAGCCGACATACTGAAAAAAATACCGACATTGAAAGAAGTGATTATTGACCAGGACTGGCAAGACTCAGAGAAAAAACAATTCGGCAAAGTGGTGAACGGCTACAAGTACGAAAACTATAAGGACACTCGCCACAACTAGCACTGTCGCTGTTAGCCGCCTATATCGTCATGCAAAAAGTTAGAGCAGTTCTGAATCGGTTGTCTGTCTAGCCGGTAAAGCCGGCTCGACATCGGCTAACTGAATTACTTTTGCTTCACTGCCAATAAATTTGATACTGGCACCGGGTCGTGCCTGTATTTCTCCACCGGCAGCAAAAATTCGGCTATTAGCCTCGCCCACCACATTGCCACCAAATACGAAGGCACGTGCTCCAGTGCGCACAATCACATCTGCTCCTGGTCGCACCGTGACAAAGGCAGAATCAGACACGTCCATCCGGTCACACATTCCGGCTCTGGCTACACCCTGCGATACCAGCACTCGCGGCCTGTCCTCGGCGCAGCCTTCTACTTGCGATTTTCCTGGTGCATTCTGGTGCGCCCGATCTACGGTTTCTCTCTTCCGTGCTGACGGTTGCGCTTCTACCACTTTTCCTGCGGCAGAAAAGGCCTCTGATTTGCGACCGATATTGAGCACGGTATCAGCAGAGAGCACTCCACGGAGACGACCTTTAGAGTCAACCTCCAGGCCGTTGAGAGCGGCAATGCGCTTCACTTCAGCGGCGATTTCACGAGAGCTGGCATCGGCGTGGCCAGACACTCCCAGGGCTCGACGAGCCACAAGTGCCAGGCTGTCACCTTTTTCAACCTTATAAGTGCCGCTATCAAGAAGGTCATAAACCCAACTGTTTCGATATTGCGAAGCAGGCGGGTTTGCTCGCTCCTTATAAACTGAGCTCGCTTCAAGAGACATCTGTGTACGCGAGTCTTGATCAAGTTGAGTTTCAGCGCGCTCCGGCAACTCGCGAGCCGTAGCACCGAATGAGTCATAGGTTCCCATGTCACCACCTACTTCTTCTTACTAGCTTTTGCATCATCGCAGTCATCATCCTTCTTCGCAGGAGGTGCAACGCGGTGAGTGGATGTAGACGGTGGTCTATGTACTGGCTTTGGAGCTTCTACAGCTACGCCGACACCGACCTCGACATTATTTTGAATAACGATTGGGCGCTCTTTTAGAGTTTGAACTTCTCTATTTATTTGATCAACTTTAGTAGCCAGTGCTTCATCTAAAATGCGCTGGTCGCGCTCGTTACCGGCAGGTTGCGTAATGATTAGAGGTCGATCCAAACCAGCGGCTTTAAGTGTCTCCACATTAGCTGTCGAACCAGTAGCGAGAGTGGTGCAGACATTATCGAGTTGCATCGAAGTCATGGCCTTAGCATCAGAAACGCGGCTCACTCTGCGACCTACACTTTCGGCCATAGGATTGCTGCTCATTTGCTTACCTGCCTCAAGCTCAAGCTGGAAGCTACTTAAGGCAACCTGGGCATGTTCGTCACTGGCGCGGCAAACCGAAGTCATAGTCTCGCGGAAATCTTGCATCTTCAAACAACTCTCGTTGATTGTGGTCTTGCCACCACTGACGCCGATTCCGAGTATATACACACCTGCACTTCCGCCTTCCGAACAGAATCCAGATGCGTAAACGTTAGGCGCACTGGCGCTGCCGCCATAATAGTTAGTGCGACTGTTATCACTTATATTGGAATTGCCGCCTCTACCGCCCTGAGCATCAGATCTGGAATTGCCGCCAGTAGCGTTCGCAGCACCACCTGTAGCTTTAACATCTCCAACGGTAGCCCTTGAATCACTACTAGAACGGCTGTTAGCGTCAGAATTAGAACGACTATTGGCGTCGGAATTAGAACGACTATTGGCGTTAGCATCAGAATTAGCTCTGTTGTTATTAACGTTATCGTTGCGATTGGCATTAACGTTATCGTTGCGATTGGCATTGACGTTGCGATTGGCATTGGCATTGACGTTATCGTTGCGATTGGCATTGGCATTGACGTTATCGTTGCGATTGGCATTGGCATTGACGTTATCGTTGCGATTACGACTAGACATATCAATGTCGTTATAGTTGATTGCACCAGGTTGAGTCGGTCTGGTTTCGGGGGGGGCGGGTCTGTCGTAATTTGTCATTGATTCCTCCAGGGGTGGCCTAACTGATACCTTTGTCGGTGTCGGAACAGCCAGCAAAATGCATCAGCAGTTCTTTGTTGTCCGTGTCTGAAGATTACAACCAACTTATTGGCGAAATAGGGTCGTTGCCAATAGCGAAAAATTGCCAATAAAAAACCCGAGCTATTAACTCGGGTTTTCTATAAATCCTGGCACCGGGCTATCTTTCCAGGCAGTTACCCACCAAGTATTGTCGCTGCTAACCGTCTTTACCGTCGTGTTCGGGATGGGAACGGGTGTGTTCCGGCCGCACTGGCACCAAGAACCTTTTAGGGTTATCGGAGTTTGCACTCCAATACCCTGAAAACTACATATTGAGGTTTTATTCGTATTTCACAAGCTTTATTAGCTTCACGCTTTATCCAGACTTCCGAAGAAGTCTTGTCATTTAGTTGGATAAGCCCTCGACCGATTAGTAATGCTCAGCTACGTGCTTGCCTTTCGGGGCACTTCTACCTGCATCCTATCAACCCGGTGGTCTTCCGGGGGTCTTACTGGATTAACTCCATGGGATTTCTCATCTTGAGGTGGGCTTCGTACTTATATGCTTTCAGCACTTATCCTCTCCGAGCACAGCTACGCTGCGTTTACCGCTGGCGCGATAACAGCCATACTGGCGGCTCGTTCGTCCTGGTCCTCTCGTACTAGGGACGACTCCTCTCAAAAATCCTACGGGCATGCCGGATATGGACCGAACTGTCTCACGACGTTCTGAACCCAGCTCACGTACCGCTTTAATGGGCGAACAGCCCAACCCTTGGAACGTACTTCCGCTCCAGGATGCGATGAGCCGACATCGAGGTGCCAAACCTCCCCGTCGATGTGGACTCTTGGGGGAGATCAGCCTGTTATCCCTATGGTAACTTTTGTCCGATGAGCAACGACCCTTCCATGCGGAGTCGTGGGATCACTAAGCCCGACTTTCGTCCCTGATCGTGATGTCTCACTCTCAGTCAAGCTCCCTTCTACCTTTACGCTCGATGGTTGATTTCCGACCAACCTGAGGGAACCATTGGGCGCCTCCGTTACTGTTTAGGAGGCGACCGCCCCAGTCAAACTGCCCAACTGAAACTGTCCCCGACCCAGATAATGGAATCAGGTTAGTATGCTAGCTACATCAGAGTGGTATCTCAACGTTGACTCCATCGGGACCAAAATCCCGACTTCAAAGTCTCCCACCTATCCTGCGCAGATATAGCCCGCAGACAATTTCAGCCTACAGTAAAGCTCAATAGGGTCTTTCTGTCCTGGCACGCCTAGTCCGTATCTTCACAGACAATCCTATTTCGCCGAGTCTCTCTCCGAGACAGCGCTCAAATCGTTACTCCATTCGTGCGGGTCGGAACTTACCCGACAAGGAATTTCGCTACCTTAGGACCGTTATAGTTACGGCCGCCGTTCACCGGGGCTTTGTTTTTCAGCTTCGCTTGCGCTAACCGATCCACTTAACCTTCCGGCACTGGGCAGGAGTCAGCCCCTATACATCACCTTACGGTTTAGCAGAGACCTGTGTTTTTGTTAAACAGTCGCTTGAGCCTCGTCGCTGCGATCATCTCAGGCTTCAGACGCGAAGTCTTACACCCTACCATGACACCTCTTCTTCCGAAGTTACGAGGTTATTTTGCCGAGTTCCTTAGAGAGAGTTATCTCGCGCACCTTGGTATTCTCTACCTGACTACCTGTGTCGGTT
>JADYXQ010000071.1 GCA_021772135.1 Candidatus Obscuribacter sp. | reverse complement strand
GCCGCTACGGCAGCTAACACTCCGGCTACGCCGGCTCTTCCAGTTGCGGCAGGTGTACCTGGCGCTACTGATTCCAAGCCTCAGTAAGGTCGTGATACCAGCGGCAGTGCGGGGTCTTTTTTAAACATGCTAAGGAGCCTCTATGAAAAAGAACACGGGTAAACCCGGCCTTCCCCTCCACGCGACGGGAAGGCTTTTTATCATTGGCGGTAAAGCCAAGCGCTGCCTGACAAAATTCGTCAAGCTGGCCGGTGGCAAAGCTGCCCACATTCTGGTCATTCCCTACGCCAGCTCCATTCCTGTTGAAGTCTGCCAAGACCTCGACAAGGACCTGCGTAAGAAGGGCGTCACCAGCATCACTTTCGCGGTGGCCGGCCAACCGCTGGTTATCGACGACAACATCACCGGCATCTACATGACCGGTGGTGACCAGAGCGATCTGATCGCCCGCCTGGGTGAAGATGGTGCAGGGACACTGCGCCGCTTTTACTCGAATGGCGGCCTGATCGGCGGTACTTCCGCTGGCGCTGCAGCAGTCGGCTTTGACATCATCACTGGTGGCATGGACGACAAGCTGTTGCGCGAAGGTAAGCTCACAGTCGGCAAAGGTTTGGGCCTGCTGGCCAACATCATTGTCGACACTCATTTCTTGACGCGTGCCAGGTTTAATCGCCTGCTCGCCGCCTGCCAACTCTTTCCTGGAGCGCTCGGCATCGGCCTTGACGAAGACACAGGTCTTCTGATCGAAGGCGACACCATGACCGTCTTTGGTGCTGGTCATGTCTGGTTCTTTAAGGGCGGCACAGCGGTTAAGCCTTCTGCCAAGAAGGCTGCACGCATGCGGTCCGATTTTCTTTACTCAGTGCTTGAAGCTTCGGTTTCAGTGCTGAGCGCAGGCGAAGTCTACGCACCGGCGCGATAACCGGAGCAATCATTTTTAAAAAAGTTTCTGGAGGACACAAATCATGAAACAGAATATTATCAACCAGGCTCAAGGCCACGGTTACCCCCGGCCACTGATGCAGCGCGCCGACTGGACCAACTTGAATGGCGCATGGGATTTCGTCATCGATCACCAGGCCGTGCTCACGATCAAGACTGTCATCTTTGATCGCCGCATCGTTGTTCCCTATGCACCCGAAACGCCCGCCAGTCTTGTGGCCGATCAGGGTTTCTACAAGGCGGTCTGGTATCGACGGCAGTTCACCGCACCGTCTTTGAAAGACGGCAAGCGACTGGTGCTGCACTTTGGCGCAGTCGACTGGCAGTGCAACGTCTTCGTCAATGGTCACCTGGCGGGCAGTCACGATGGCGGTTACACCCCCTTTGCCATCGACATCACCGACCATCTGACCGACAACGGCGGCCGCCAGACTATTGTTGTGCAGGCTCTCGATGACCCGCACGACATGAGCAAGCCCCGTGGCAAGCAAGACTGGCAGCCGAAGGCTCACTCGATCTGGTATCCACGCACTACGGGCATCTGGCAGACTGTCTGGATGGAAAAGGTTTCGGCCACTTCGATCAAGAGTCTGCGCTGGAACTCTGATGTCGCCGACTGGTCGCTCGGTCTTGCGGTATCGTTCAATGGAGCCACCGACGGCAGCAAGTTGCATGTGCGCATTTCGCACGGCGGCAAGCTGCTGATAGACGACGTCTACGGAGTTGTCGATGGCCAGGTGTCGCGCCGCATTCAGCTTCCGGATCCCGGTATCGGCGACGCTCGCGACGCCATGCTCTGGACCCCGGAAAATCCGCAGTTGCTTAATGCAGAGCTTACTTTACACGGCAGCGGCGGTCGCGTGCTCGACAAGGTGAGCAGCTATACGGCACTGCGCACGGTATCAGTCGATCATGAGCGTTTCTTGCTCAATGGTCGGCCTTATCATCTGCGCCTCGTGCTCGACCAGGGCTACTGGCAGGAAACGGGCCTTACTGCTTCTGGTGATGACGCTTTGCGTGCCGACGTCGAGCTCACCAAAAAGCTCGGTTTCAACGGCGTGCGTAAGCACCAGAAAATCGAGGATCCGCGCTTCTTGTACTGGGCTGACAAGCTCGGTCTGATGGTCTGGGAAGAGATGCCCAGCCCTTACGCCTTCACGGCTAAGGCCACTCAGCGGTTGCTTTCCACCTGGACCGAAGCCATCGAGCGCGACATTTCGCATCCGTGCATCGTCGCCTGGGTGCCGTACAATGAGTCTTGGGGTCTGCCGGATCTGACAGTGGTTGCCGCTCAGCGCGACAGCCAGCGGGCCCTTTACCATCTCACCAAGAGCCTCGACCCATCGCGTCCGGTAATCGGTAACGACGGTTGGGAGATGAACTCGGGTGACATCGTCGCTCTCCACGATTACGACGGCGATGCCAATCGTCTGCGTGATCGCTACAACCACGGCCTCAACGTCAACGAGCGCAGCACATTGTTCGCCAAGCAGCGTCCCGGCGGCCGTGAGTTGCTGCTGGATGGCTACACTCACCTTGGTCGTCCGGTGATGCTCACCGAGTTTGGTGGCATTTGCTTCTCCAAGGACGAAAACGCTTGGGGCTACAAGCGTGCCGCTACCGTTGAGGAATTTTCTCAGCAGGTGGGCGACATTCTTCGTGCCGCTCGTGAAATGTGGGGCATGGCCGGCTTCTGCTACACGCAGTTGACGGACACCTATCAGGAGGCCAACGGTCTTCTGTACATGGACCGCACGCCCAAGTACGACATCGAAGAAATTGGACGTCAGGTCAAGGGCCACTAACCTCTTGCCTTTTGAGAACGATTGGGAGAACCGTTTTAAGCTCAGGCTTAACTCGGTTCTCCTCGTCGTTCTTTTTTTATTTCATTCTATGCTCTGGTGTAGTACGGCCGTTATGACTGGCCGGGGTGCAGGGTTTGCGTTGCTCACGTCTTTGTCACGCGGCTTGTTTTATTCTCTCAATATCCCACGGCGAGGACTTTATGAACGACAAAATTTGCCCAAAAGAACAGATTGATAAAATCGCCACTGAACTGAACGCCGGCAATCGCTCTGAGGCCGTCAATTTGATCAATGTTTGCACCACTTTCATCGAAATCAGCGGCCAAGACTGCCGCTAAAACCGCCATCAAAATTGAATGGTGCAAAAGGCTATAATAACTAAATGGAACAAGCCCTTCGCACTATTGCCACCTTTCAATCTGAAAAGTTCAACGTCGACGAGACGCAAGAACATTTTATCAATCCCGGCTGTTTCGGCGATGACCTTTGTCAGTGGATCATCGGTAAATTGCAAATGGATGGAGTCGACTGCGACCCGGCGCCAGGTCAGGAAGATTTCGGCTGGTATTTCAATTTTACTTTAGACAAAGCAGAATATTGCTGTGTTTGCCTTTTGCGAGAAGCCGACGGCGATGACCCGGCTCTATGGGTCTTGTGGATCGAGCGCAACACCGGGTTCTTTGCCGGTCTCGTTGGCGCTCGCGACAAAAACATTTCTGCTGACTCATCGAAATTGATGCATGAAATCTTGAGCAAATCCCCTGACATTTCTCACTTGCGTTGGCATTATAAAAAAGATTTTGACAGTGGCAGCGAAACCGCCGGCAGCGAAACACCAGCATAAATATCGCTGCTTTCCAGGTGGAATCGCCGGACTATTTTACTGCTCAAAATCTGCCGTTATTCAACTATATGCAAGAATAGAACAGCTGCAAAAAAATGCACCCATGGCGAAAGCCTGAACACCACTGTGTTAAGACCTTCGGCGCATGAGTGCAATTTTTTTATACGGTATAATCTCGAGCCCGTTCGAGCAAATGACGAACGCCCTGATAGTGGGCTTCCCAGGCGCGACTGCCGTATCCGCCGGCAAAGCAAAGCGCCAGGGGAATATGCCGGTCGGCAAAGCAATCGATTACCAGGCGATCGCGCTCTTTCATTTGTTCTAGAGTGAGCGCAAAGCCTTCACCACGACTATGCAGTCCGTGCTCGTAAGCGTCGGCGCCGTGCACAAAAATCACCAGATCAGGCTGAAACGATTTCAATGCCAGAGCCAGGGCCGCTTTTAATTTTTCGTTGTATAACGGCGCTTCGTGTTTGCGAATAGCCACTGCCAGTGAGCATTTCTGTTTCTGCATGGGCCAGGCTTCCAGAGCGTGAAAATCGAGGGTAAAGACTCTGGCGTCGTCCGCGAAAATGCTGCTTACGCCGTTGCCCTGGTGAAAGTCGAGGTCGACAACCATGACTTTGTCGGCAAGCTTTTCAAATCGCAGATTGTGCACAGTAAGAGCGATGTCGTTGAGCACGCAATAACCGTCGCCCCGGTCGCGATGAGCATGGTGATATCCAGCGCCAAGATTGGCCGCCAGACCGTTTGCCAGTGCCATGCGCGCTGCCAATAAAGTGCCACCAGATTTAAGACGATAGTCGTTCAGCAGTTTGCGCAAGATTTTGGCGGTATGACCATTGCCTGGCAAAACAGTTTTTACGCCGAAGACCTCAGCCCAGGTGACCGGAAGCTTGAGGCTGTCGAGATATGCTTCACTGTGAGTGCGACGCATCTGCTTGAACGTGAGCATTTGCGGTTTGCGATATTTGACCTCGACGCCTGGTGAAATTTCTCTAGCCAGCTCACGCAAAACACGCTCACCACGGTCGGGAGCAAATTCGATGTTAGAGCCGAGCACGGTCAGGTCTGACTGATACTGCGGCGAGTAGACCAGATGTTTTCTCGTATTCATAGACGTGCTCCCGCGGCTCTCGCTTGTTCTGTGGAAAGCGATGAGATTTCTGTTTTGTAGTTGTTTATAGAATTAGAAGTTGGCTGCTTTATTTTAGAGAAGAAAAATGAATGACAGCCAGACCTTAGCCTCCAGGGGCTCTGGTATGACAGCCTTTTCAGCGCCAATACGGTTTTATTTGGCTAACAATTGCTGCCCATTCTTGATTTGAATGGCGCAGCTCGTTCATGTTGAAAACTATTTACTGAGCGAGAAACTCCATCGCAGACTGGGCCAGTAGCGATGCGCCCAGGGCCAGACATTTTTCATCTACATCAAAGCGCGGAGTATGTAGTGCTCTCTTATCGCCTTTGATTTCGCAACCAAGAATGATGAAACAACTGGGCACCGCTTCGCAGTAAAAGCTGAAATCTTCCGCGCCCATCTGCTGTTTCAGATCGATTATGGCGCTGCGGTCAACCAACTTTAGTGCCGCCTCTCTGGCAATACCGATTAAATGTTCGTCGTTTACAAGAGGTGGGTTTTCAGTAATGTAGTCAAGTTCAAAACTGCCGCCCATGGTTTGAACTACAGTCAGGGCTCTAATCAGCTCCGATTTTATTTGTGCTGACATTTCTGGTTCAAAATAGCGGGCGGTGCCTGTAAGCTGCACCTCGTCGGCAATGATATTTGATTTGTAAGTACTGCTCTTAATTCCGCCAAGAGTTAAAACACAAGGGCTTAAAGCCGATTTGCGGCGTGAAATAATTGTCTGGATCATCTGCACCGCCTGTGATGCCAGAACAATGGCGTCGATGCCTTCTTGTGGAAATGCGCCGTGGCAGCCCTTTCCTTTAATGGTGATGTCGAACTTGTCGCAAGCGGCTAAGAACGAACCGGTGCGCAAGCCGATTGTACCGACCGGTAGATCGGGAAAGACATGGAAGCCGAAGACGCCAGCCAGGTTATCGATTGCGCCGCCTTCAATCATAAGAGTAGCTCCGCTCTTACCATCTTCATTTGTGCTTTCTTCTGCTGGTTGGAAGATAAAACGCACTGCTCCAGGCAAATTGCCGGCCTTGTGAAGTTCAGCCAAAATCATGGCTGCGCCCATAGCGCAGGCCGTGTGCACATCGTGCCCGCAGGCATGCATCACTCCATCTTCTTTCGAACAATAAGATGCGGCGCTATCTTCTGCAATCGGTAGTGCATCCATATCTGCCCGTAGCCCGATGCGTTTACCTTTGGTAGCATCACCAATTTCAGCAATCACGCCGAGGCCGCCTGCTTTGATTTGCACCGCATAACCCAGCTTGCGCATGGTCTCGGCGACTAGCTTAGCTGTGCCCGATTCATGAAAACTGAGCTCTGGATGCTCGTGGATATGCCGGCGCAATGAGCGAATTTTCTCTTCAAATTTGCTTGCCAGTTCGGGTACGTTGGTGCTCGTGGTGGTCGTCATTTCAATGGTTGCCTGAACGGCCTGCAGGCCGTGAGTAATCGGCGTGATCATAACAGGCGCCCGGGTCAAACGTGTCAAACTGGCATTTTTGCTGCTTGCGACTTAATGTAGTAAGTAGGCGGAATAATTTTAGATGGCGGACTGCTTGGGGTTTTATTACTCGAACTCAAACGATAACGTTTCAGATCGCAAATGGGTGGTCTGTGCTTTACTCGAACTCAAACGATAACGTTTCAGATCACAAATGGGTGAGCCACTGCAAACAAGCACGGCGGAAGACTGTTCCGTTTTGGTAAACAGAGACAATCTTCCACCGCCAAAATTCAGCATTTACTTTTTAGTCGAGTCTTTATCGTCGACATTGGCATCAGGGTCCGACGGCTTCGAATTGCGGTCTTCGTCCTGATCGCGCGGTTTGTTGGCACGTGCCAGCATGTCGCGATAGAATTCAGCGAGGAAGTAACCGACGAACCAGATCACGAAGAATGTCGCCACCTGATTGACCAAAAACTGTCCGATGGGCAAATGCTCTTTGAGCATGTTAGCGACCAGCGAAACCGGAAATACGAAACACATCAGATAGAAAGCCATGAAAAAGCCTCCCATCAAATTTTTACCGAAGTTGTTCATGACATAGCCCCTTTGTTGGCTCAGTTTGGAACTGCGGTCAAATCAAGTCAGGCTCTACGTGCTTCGCGCTTTTTTGCGAAGGTCAACGAGAAACTGTGTTTGGGCCGAAGTTTATAGTTGAAGAAAGAAGTTTCTAAAAGAAGAGAATAGATAAAGTGCATTACAACACTAGTGATTTAGTTCGCCCGTAACAACAGGCGCGCGCGCGAGTATTTATCTTGTAAAAAATATTGTTTAATCAACATAGGCACAGTTCAGCCTCGGCTCTGTTGACAACCGCCGCAGTGATCGAGCATTCCGTCAGCAATGTGTGCATAGCATCTGGCGCGGCTACGCCAAGCTGTTGTCCAAACCGCTAGACGTCAAGAGGTGATGGTATCTGCCTAGGCACTGGAAGGGCTCGTCTTTATCACCAGCTGTGGTGCACAATTTCTATTAATTAAATGTAGACAAGCACCGCCCTTGATATTACAATTCAAAAATTATGCCATCAGCCCTGGTGTCTAAATCATTGTTGATAGTATTGAATTTTGTTTAATCGTGTTATTCTTTCCTAAGAGTATTTTGGAGGCTTCGCTAGGAGCGACTTATGAAAAAAAATCTTTTAAATAGTATCGTCGCTGGTGCGCTTTTGCCTTGCATAATGGGTCTTTCTGGCGGCATGCCCGCCATGGCTCAGAGCTTTAACGGGCAGGCCCTTCAGGGTCGCGTAACTTATGTTCCTGTGGGCACCAATCTTGATGCCACATTGACCAGCTCAATTGATAGTAGTGTCGCCAAACCGGGTGACCTCTTTACTGCCAAACTTTATTCCCCACTTTATTTGGGCTCCGATCTAGTTTTGCCAGGCAACACAACTCTCGAAGGTCAGCTTGTTTCTGCTGACAAAAGCGGGCTGGGTGGCAAAAATGGCGCCATGAGCTTACGTTTGACAAGCGCCGTCACTCCTGATGGAATTCGTTACCCATTGTCTGCCATGGTCACAACTGAGCAGCCAAATGCAAAAGTTGCCCAAGATAAACAAGGCAATCTTAAAGGCCGCACAACAAGTTCAAGTGTTAAATCGGGCGTGCTGAGAACTGCGGCATGGACAGCCGGCGGCACTTTGTTGGGTATCTGCTTCGCTCCGATTGTTGGTGGCGCAGTTGGTGCCGGAGCTATCGCTGGTGTCGCCACTGGTGGCGCTGTCGGTCTTGGCAGCAATCTCTGGAGAAAGGGTAAGGACGTAAAAATTCCTAGCAACACCAGAATTCAGTTCGCTTTGGACCAACCGATGTCGCTTTCAAGCAACGTTGCCGGCAATGGTTCTTATCACTAAGTCCAGTTTGCTTCCCTAGTAAATCTAGATACCGTTCAGCCCGGCCTCGGCCTCCTTAACGAGCAAGAAGATTAAACTCTGAAACCGTCCCGCAAGGGGCGGTTGAACGGTTTGTGCGCTCTCTGTCTAATAATAGTTTCGCGCGTATATATCATGGGTACATAAGAAAGGGGAGATTCGGGTGAATCGCCGCGGTATCCACGGGTGACTGTTTTGCCTCTGCAGAGACATGAGAGCAGCAGCGAAAATGTAGGCAAGTTAACCGCCAATCTGTCACAAGACAAGGCGAACGAACAAGCACACGGCGAAACCCTGGCCGGATCTGCTATTAACTCTGTTTGGGATCTGGTGGCCGGTTCAGCCAAAACTAGTGCAGAAAAAGTTGAGCGCGCCCAAAAGGCTGACGAATATGCCGAGATCGCGGCTGACACCTTTGCAACTATTCCCAAGTTTAAAACTATTGTCGGTGGTCTGGCTCGTGGGGTTTTGCTCGCAGACGTGAGCGGCAAGAAAGACGTTGGCGACTGGTCCAAAGATTTTGCCTTGAACGTTGCCGAAGGAGCTTTACTGAGCAAGGCTGGCAAGCTGGGTAGTGGCGAAGGCCGTTTAGCTAAATTAGCCGGCAAAACCTTTGGCGGCGGGCTGGTTTCAGAATTAGCAGTGCATGGAGCTTCTGGTGCAGCCTTTGGCGCCGTTAAGTCAGGCTTTCAGTTTGATAGTGCCCTTGATAAAAATGGCCAATTTTCGACCAGTAAGTATCTTGAAAATATCGGTGTCAGCACCGCCACTGGCGGTTTGATCGGCATGCCTGCAGGGGTTTTCGGCTCAAGAGTCGGTAAGGTTGTTTCATCTAGCTTGAGCAGCAGTGCCGAATCTAGTTTAATTGCCCATACTGTTCGCAATACCCTGACTGCCGGTTCTTCTGGTTTTGCCGGAGGGGCGGTTTTTGGTGGAGTGGAATCTTTAAGGCATTCCAATTCGGCTTCGGACGTGCTGGCTGCCACGCTGAAAGGTGGCATGATCGGATTTCTAACTGGTGGCGCCACTGGTGCTTTCGAACCTCGTCTTAATCGCAGCTCGGCGTCGACTTCAGCTAAGACTGATACGCACAGAAATGTCAATGCAGATGATGGCTATAACGACGTGCAGCGCCTCAAAACAACTAAGCCTAAAGATGACAGCCAGGAGTCTGCGGCCTTCCATCAACGTGGTGACGAGCCAGTCTTCAACTTCGAGGCCATGGCCTTCAAGCCACCGGTACACGTCAAGCTAAGTGAGTTTGAGCATAAAGTCAGATTGATTAAAACTGAAGATCGCACTTTTACTAAGCTTAGAGATGACGTGCCGTTGACCCACGATGAGGTCGTGGCCGAGCTTGCCAAATTGAAGAAGGAAGGCGTCACAGACCGCGAGACTTACTTTAAAGAAATGACAGTTCAAGAAGTGCGCAAAGTAAATGTGTACTCGGTTGAAGGTCTGCCCATGAAAATTGTTGTGCCTCATGAATATGCGCAACAACTTGATGTTATGCGCACCTTGCGTCGTATCAATGAGCAGCCCAGTCCTTACGATAAAGTGCCTTTTGCTGTGAAAGTGGCTATTTCAGCTAAACTCAAGGCCGGTGATGCTACTGGGCTTGCGCCTTATTTAACGCCGGCTGAAATCACTGCGGCGATTCCGATCATCCAGTCCGGCCATGCGGCTATTGAGCATCCGTTCTACAACCGCGCCCTTCCTGAAGACCTAGTGCCGATTCTTCAGGGTCTTCCCAATCCGCGTCTGGTCAAAGAAGTTCTGATGACAGACCGGCGCGACATTGAAGATGCTTTATATCAAGTTAAGTATGCCGATCCTAATTTCAGGGCCGCAGCTGATGTCGGCCACGATGGAGTCATCACACACTATCAACCCAATCGTGGCGCCAACCTTCATGAAATTACCAATCACGAATGGGCCCATTTGACCAAGTGGGCGTCTCCTGAGTTGGGCAAACTTTTCGACATGGCTTCAGTCGTCGACAAAATGGCACCCAATTTTGACCACAAAGCTACGAGACTGGCTCGTAAAGATGATCCCAGTCATCCCGGTATCGTTAAAGAAAGCATCTTTTTTGCCAGAGAGCACGCCTCTAGAGATGCTGACGAAAATTGGGCGGTGGCAAAAGGCGAACACTTTATGAGTTCAGACCCTGATGGCCTCTATATATTTGCCCAGGAAGCTCCTGTACGAGCTCTCGTCTTAAGTACAGCACTTGAAAAAACCATGGCCATGCGTAACAGGCAGAATCAGACCGAGCAAGACCGTGCCCTGACCGAGCGTATTCGCTACGTCGATAGAGTGTCGAGACCCCTTGCCATCGAAGCGTTAACCAAGCACCTGCAAAACGGTTCGGTAGAGCAAAAATCTGCGGCGGCAAAATTGCTCGGTCTCTACGGCGATGCCACCGCTATTGGTGCGCTACGTAAAGCGGCCATGGATCCCGTCAACAAAGCCAGACCGAACTGGTTTGATTTTAAAGCGAATTTTAATCCAATTTCGCAAAATCTCGGCGCCAAACCAGAAACCCTTCAGACAGTAGCTTCTTCCTCTCTTGATGCCATGATTAAGCTGAGCGCCGACAATAATTCTTCTCGTATGCGTTTCGCTCTTCGTGAAGCGCTGGATAATCCCGTTTTGCGACCGTTGATTGCTGAAAATTGGGCGCGACATTCCAATGGTTTTGTTGAATATCAGCAGTTTATCGAAATGTATGACAAACCTTCCCACATCAATCGCATGCAAAAGTTGATTGAGTTGCGTTTGCAATCCGACCCCGATGGGCGGAAAATGGCTTTCGACGAAATTATGCGCATGACTGATGGAGACAGCCGTGCTCAGACAGGATTTTTACTACGAAATTATGAGCACGTGCCTGGTTTGCGTCTGGAAGTTCTGAACCGTTTTAATAACTTGCTTAAAAACGGCATGATTAGCGGTAATGAAAGACTGCATGCTCAAGAATTTTTTGCCGGTTTATCTCGCAAAGACATGCCACCCTTGTTGGAAAAACAAGTTGACAAATTATTAGTGCGCATGGAGAAAGAACAGGCCCTTGAGGACAACATTGCCGCCCTTCAGCGCCCCGGCAAAAACAAGGTGGCGAGTATTCACGAGCTGGCTCTGACTAAGGATCCACGGGCTATTAAACCACTTCTGGAACAAGCAATCAGCGGCAATCCTGTTACTCAAACCGAGGCCCTTGCGGCGCTCGGCAAATTTACCCCTAATTTGGTCAAGTTCTATGCCCAGGAACTGCAGCGCGAGACGACTACAAATGATCTGATGAAAAGACGCCTGGTACAGCTAGTCAATCGCCACACTTATTTGCCCAATTAACCACCGACGTAAGTATTGGTCGCAGTGTGAGTCTATCTAAGCAGGGTGGAACATCTGAAACAAATCGTCTATTGAGAATTTCAAACGCACGGGGCGGCCATGGGGGCAAGTGTCGTTGCGTTCGGTCTTAAGCCAGTCGCTGAGGAGCTTGAGAATGTCTCTTTGCGAAAGTGGCATTCCGTTTTTGATGGCACTCTGGCAGGCAATTGATTTAGTCGCTTCCAGTTCCATATTGGTGGCGTCTACGGTGGCAAGATCATCTATTAGCTTTTGAATTGCCGGCACGTAATTAACTGAGGCGAGTTCTAATGGAATCTCGCTCACAGAGGCGCTTCCATCGTTCTCGAACTCAAAAGCAAAACCGAGGGCGTTGAGGGCATTTTGCGATAAACGCAAAGTCTCGATTTGTTCAGGGCTCAATGCCAGTGGTGCGGAAATTATCAGTTTTTGAGAATTTTCACTGAGGCGGCCGGCAGTGGTTTGCTTGGCGAGAAGGCGCTCATAGAGCGTTCTTTCGTGAGCAATGTGTTGCTCGATAATTTCTAAACCGTTTGCGGTTTCTACAAAGATATATGTGTTATGCAAATAACCGACAATTTTCCAGTCGGCCGGCAAAGAATAATAGTCGCTATTTGAGCCACTTTCGCGTACTTGCAAGAAAGTGTGTCCGGCTTCAGGCAAAACTTTTGCCTGAGCGGAGTGATCAACAAGTTCTCTTTCGTATGCTGGAGCATGCATGGGAGTAGCATAAGAAGACTCGCGTGCAGTGCCGCTTGAGCCCGAGTTAAAGGCAGCTTCGTTGAAGCCAGAGTCGCTGTAACCGGAATACGCTTGCGGTACGGCCTCTCGGGCACTGGTCTGGTAGCTCAGGCTATCGCGGAAACTAATTTGTTCTGCATGCTGATGGGATGGTGTTTCGTGCACAAAAGCAACACTTTCAAAAGCCATTTTGTTGTAGGCATCAGGCGAGACATAAGGCTCTTGCGCCACCTGTCTGACGTGCTCAGCTCTGGCCGCTTCGGCAGCTGCGATTGATTCTTCGCGTAAGGCGCGGCCGAGCGCTCTTTGAATGGTGAGATAGATTTCGTTGCCGTGCGAATATTTCAACTCCTTTTTAGTGGGATGAATATTGACGTCAACCTGCCCCGGATCCATTTGCAGTACTACTACCGCCAGAGGGTAGCGACCGCGAGGAATGAGATCGCTGAAGGCATAATCGAGTGCTTTTAAAGTCAATGGGCAACGCACCGCGCGACCGTTGACGATTGTGAGAATACCCTTGCGATCGCCTCTAAAATGAGTAGGCTTAGCCAGGTATCCTTTGATCTGCAAAATCTTTTCTGCACCACCTTCGGTGCTAGAAATTGCTCCGTGAATAACCTCTACAAGTCGTTCTTTGCCGGTGAAAAATTTCGCTTCGACAATGGTGCGTGCCAGATCGTTTTGACCAGAGGTGCGCAGTACCACGTCTCCGTTGTTCAAGAGCGTGAATGCCACTTGCGGATAGCTGATGGCCAGGCTCTGCACCGCTTCTTCAATGTGGCCAAATTCGGTGGCCGCTTTTTTCATAAACTTCAAGCGGGCCGGAGTGTTATAGAACAGCTCGTGAATTTCCATCACTGTGCCCGGGGCGCAGCCGACTTCTACGGCCTTGAGCTGGCCGTCGGCAGTTTCGACCCGTGTGCCCACCGCGGCATCGTGGGTGCGCGTGTAGCAAACAAATTTTGAAATCGATGCTATAGACGGAATCGCTTCGCCGCGAAAACCAAGGGTGTTCAAACTCCACAAGTCTTCGGCCGTGCGCAATTTAGAGGTGGCGTGGCGCTGAAAAGCTAAAATTGCATCTTCGGGCTCCATGCCAAAGCCGTTGTCGGCGATGCGAATGTCGCGGCAGTCGTGCGAAATAGCGATTTCAATTTCGGTGGCCCCGGCATCGACTGAATTTTCAACCAGTTCTTTAACCACTGACGCAGGCCGTTCTACCACCTCACCGGCGGCAATCTGACTGGCTATATGGTCCGGCAAAACAAGCACTTTCGGCATCAGAGCATCTTATCATCAGACCAGTCAAGAGTATGTTTATCGCGCTTGAGAGCTATATAATGTTGGGCCAAAGTCAGTCGAGGTTTCTGTCAAGTGGTTGACGACTACGAACAAGCGCTGCAGGTCGACGTATTAGCCTGCTCATTGCAAATGGATAAAAGCGATTCTGGCGATTTGCTGGAGTTTCTAGCGGCCAAATTAGCTTCGGCCTTACCGGAAGAAGTGGAGATTACGCGCGGCGGCTGGTTGCTCTCGGCCAAAAAGCCCGTAGTTGATCTCAAAGTCAGCCTGGGCGAACAGGGTTTTCAGATGGTGCGCGAAAAGCGCGGTTCCATCACCGCCAGGCAAATGAAAATTGTCAGAGGAGTAGTCCTGAAAACAGAAGAAGTGCCCGTTGAAAAATGGGTGGAAAATCTGGCTATAGCTTTAGCGCAGATGGCCGAGAAAAATAGTCGCACCAAACAAGCGCTGCAAAAATTTGTAATCGGGTAATTTATGCCATTCTGGGATATTTTCAAAGAAAAAGATGATGATCGCGTCAAGCGACTCAGCCAAGAAGCCAGTGTCAAGGCGCTTGAGGCGGGCGATATTCCACCGGCTGCGCGCCATCGTATCGAACAGCAAGTCAACGCCGAACACAAATTTTTCTCCAGCACATTCAGCGCCAAAGAATATCTTCTCGCTCGTGAAGCCGGTTATGAACCAGTCAGCCAGGTGATGGGCAGCTCTTTTATGCGTGTGGGCTGGAACAGCATGAACAATGCATACGGATTTGGTTGGCCCAACACAGGCGAACTGGATAGTCTCACCAACGCCCATAGAAATGCTAGAGAGCTAGCAATTATGCGTATGCGTAAAGAAGCTGAGCTGCTTGGTGCCCACGGCATCATAGGCGTGCATGTCAAAATTAGAGATTTCACCTGGAGTTCCAACGTCACCGAATTCACTGCCGTAGGCACTGCCATTCGCATTCCCGGTAATGATGCCCTGACAAAAAGTAAGCATATTCCGTTTACCAGCACGCTAAGCGGTCAGGAATTTTGGCAACTTTATGAGTCTGGTTTTTGGCCTACCGGCGTGGTTATGGGCAATTGCAGTTACTACATCAGGGCCGACTGGCAAACGCGAAACACTACAAGTAGCTGGTTTGGCGGCATTCAGAATCAAGAAGTAATGCAGTTCAGCCAGGGTTTCAGCACCGCGCGCGAAATGTCTGTCAGTCGCCTCACCAACGAAATCGGCTCCCTGGCCTCGCATGGCGCAGTGGACATGAACGTCGAATACAGTATGCATCCAATTCATGTGGAGCGCAATCATGTCAGTTATATGGACATGCTGATTAGCTTTATGGCAATGGGAACTGCAGTGACCAATCGTCCTGACGGCAAAGCTCGCATCAATCCGAAACCGATGATGGTTATAGATCTGGCGCGCGGCGGATTGCGCAACTTAGAATTTGACGACCCCATCGGAGAGATGGCCCAAGGCGGTTTTGAAGACGATGACGCTCTTGAATAAGATATTAATTTTGAATAAAACACAACTCTTGAATAGACACCACAAAGGAGAACGTAATGCCGGATCCTAATAATCCACAACACAACCCGGCTGAGGGTCACGGTGACTTGCCAGAGCATGCTCATGAGCGCCTGGCGCAGATGCGCGGTAAAGACGGCAAGCGCACAATTTTTACTTCAGACCTTTCTGTCAATGAATTCCTACTGGTGAAAGAAGCAGGCTTCGAGCCGGTTGGCATGGTAGTTGGCTCCTCCATTTATCACATTGGTTTTCAGCAGGCTCGCTGGACCAAGAACGAAGAGATGCAAGTTTTGACTCAGGCCATGTATCACGCTCGCGAACTTGCCATGACCCGCATGGAAGAAGAAGCTGATGAGCTGGGCGCCGATGGCGTGGTTGCCGTGCGCTTGAAAGTAAAACACCTGGGTTGGGGTGAGAGCCTGGCGGAATTCGTTGCCATCGGAACCGCTGTTGTTGCAAACGATCGCTCAATCAACTGGCGCACAAATACCAATATGCCTTTTACCAGTGACTTGTCTGGTCAAGATTTCTGGACGCTGCTAAAGGCAGGCTACAGGCCGGTGGGAATGGTAATGGGCAACTGTGTTTATCACGTGGCTCACCAATCGTTTGGTCAATTCTTCAAGACTGTGGGCCAGAATATTGAAATGGTCAACTTCACTCAGGCCCTTTATGATGCTCGCGAACTGGCCATGGAACGGATGCAAAATGAAGGCGTGAATTTGAAAGCCGACGGTATCGTCGGTGTTGATATTCACGAAGGCAGCTATGCCTGGAGTGACCACATCATCGAGTTCTTCTCGGTTGGTACTGCCATCATCGCCATGCGCGCCGATCACCATATTCCCGCACCGCAGCTGGTGCTTTCGGTGAATGACTAGTTAGGCTGTGCCTTTCTGGAAGAAGAAATCAGAAGCGGAACTGCATCAAGAAGCGATGCAGGAAGCCAGTTTGAATGCCTTAAAAGAAGGTGACATACCGGCACAAGCCAGGCACAGGCTGGAAAGTCAGGCTAGTGCGAATCCCCCTTTTTTCACCAGCTCTTTTTCGCCGAAAGAATATTTGCTGGCCAGGCAGGGCGGCTATGATCCAATCGGGCAAGTAATAGGTGCTGCATTCATTGCCATGGAGGAAGAAGCCTATAACAACGGCACAATCGAATTGTTCGGCAGGACTCAGACTAACAGGGTAGCTCGGGATTTTGCTATCGAACGTATGCGCAAAGAAGCCACCGTATTAGGTGCTGACGGAATAGTCGGCGTGCGTATCGCTTTGACCAAATATTCGTGGACCGGTGAAAAAGAAGTGGTGGAGTTCACTGCGTCGGGCACTGCCATTCGCATTCCTGGTTTGAAAGAGTGGCGTACGAAGAAACAGTGCCCATTCACCAGCACGTTAAGTGGGCAAGAATTCTGGCAACTCTATCAGGCCGGCTATTGGCCTCTTGGTCTGGTAATTGGTAACTGCACTCACGCCTTCAGTAATCAACCCCCGCTGTCCCTTTGGGGTGTTCCGATGGTAAGCAGTGCGATACCCGACTCTATCCTGGGAAGCATTTTTAATCAGGAGTTAACGGTCGGCGGCGAAGCTTTCAGTCTTACACGCAAACTCGCAATGGAGCGAATGCTTTACGAAATGAAGTTGCTCGGAGCCATTGGCGTAGTTGATGTGGACATTGATTACAAAGTAACTGTGCCAAATGTCGGTGTGCAGGCAATTCCTGGTTGGGTTGGAGTTGAGTTTCTAGCCATGGGCACTGCAGTGACAGACCAGTTTGAGGAGGGGCCGCGGCCGCAAAAACAAGAGAAGCGTTTGATGGTTATCGACCTGGCTAAGTCTGAACGCCGCGGACTAAAATTCGATCTGGAATTAAAAGATTAATCGCGGAGAAGCGATTTCAGCGTTGGAAGAGTAGGTATTGGGTGCTTTTTGAGCTGACCGTGTGGTTGGAAAACGCACTTGGAGTTTGACAGAGATTTTTGCGCAAAAATCTCTGTGTTCATTAATAGTATTTTTTTGGGCCGGCGGCCGGCTACTTTGGTACCGATCGAAATGGACACAAAAAATAGGGATAAGTCCACCAGAAGAAGGTAAACCAATGCGGTGGGTTATCGAGCAATTTATAAATGCTCTCCATGCGTGCCATTTAGCCATTGTCTCACCTGGCCCGGTTAACTGGTATCGCGGCATCTAAACAAAATCGGGCCAATTTCTCTTGCAGGCCATAAACTAGATAAGTTGATCTACATCGAGGTTCTGCGTGAGAAGGTTTAGATTGTTGGCCACCATCGCTTTTTCAGCGTTGTTGGCATTTTGTTTCTACAGCCTCAGTTCAGTAGCTGCACCTCTGCAGGCGCACAAGCTCGACAAGGCCTATTTCGCTTCCGGCTGTTTCTGGAAGACCCAATATGTTTTCAGCAAAGTGCCGGGCGTTGTGAGCACCGTAGTCGGCTACACCGGCGGCACATTGGTAAATCCTACATATGAGCAGGTTTGTTCGCACGCGACGGGACATGCAGAAGCCGTAGAAATAGATTTTGATCCGGCTAAGACAAACTATCACAAACTTCTGGAAGTTTTATTCTCGCACCATGATCCCACCACAAAGAATCAGCAAGGGCCTGACATTGGCGATCAATATCGCTCAGCAATTTTTTACGCAAACGACGACCAAAAAAAGGAAGCATCGGCTTACATTGCCGAACTGACCAAAGCCAAGCGTTTCCCAAAACCCATCGTTACTCTGGTGGTGCCCAGCACCAAGTTCTATAAAGCCGAAGATTATCACCAAAACTATTTTGCCAAGCATGGACAGGTCTGCCAATAATAATGAGCAAGAACACTAATTCGATCACACATAAATCGACCACACTTGCAGTGTTGGTGCTGCTTGTTGTGGCCGCCGGCACTCAGCTCATGGCTTGCGCTAAACCGGCTGAGCCGCCTGCTTTGAGCAGTAAACCCGAGATCAAGAAAGGTGCAAAAATGGATCAGAAAAAACCTGAAGCGACCGACAAAACCGCTAAAAAAGACGACAAATATTGGAAAGAAAAACTCGACCCTGAGACTTACAAAATTACTCGTTGCAGCGCTACTGAACCGGCTTTCACCGGTAAATACTGGGACAATCATGACAAAGGCGAGTATAGATGCAGTAACTGCAATGAACTGCTTTTCGACTCGAAAGATAAATTTGATTCAGGCACTGGTTGGCCCAGCTTCACTCACACAGCCGGAGATAGTGTTGCTTCGAAAGACGACAGCTCACTAGGCATGAAGCGTACCGAAGTTATTTGCAAGCACTGTGGCGCTCACCTGGGGCATCTTTTCGACGACGGGCCTAAGCCCGGCGGCAATCGCTATTGCATCAATTCTGCTTCGCTGCAATTTGAGAAAAAAGAGAAATAATCCCAATCCAATCTGATACAGACGCAGTTCCGACATAATCAATCTTTTTCGTTATACAAACTGCCCAGCATTTCGTAATGCTCTTTCGGCAAAGTCCGCCAACTGCCTGTGATTTCACCGGTGGCGCTGGCATCAATTAAACCAGCTTGCTCAAGCTCGTCCATCTTTTTCAACAAAGAAGCGTAATTACGCGTTAACTGCACGCTGGTCGGATGCCGTTCGCCAAGGCCTTGTTCGCAGATTTTTATACCAGCTATGTATGCCCCTTTGGCTAGCTGATATTTTTTCTGAGCGTAATAAATGCTGGCTAAATTTTGCCATCCGCAGGCCACGTCAGGGTGTGTCGGGCCGAAATTATCTGCAATTACCTGGATGAAAAGCCGCGCATAGTCTTCGCATTCGGCAAATTTACGCTGGAAATAACAAATTTTGCCAAGGTTGCTCAGGCCTTGCGCGTACAAGATTTTTTTCGGATCCTTTGCCCGCTCTTTTAACTTCAGCGAGCGCAAATAATATTGTTCGGCCAGACCAAAGTTGCGTGTGATGCTACAGATGCCGGCGATTTCATCAATGCACTCAAACACTTTATCTGGTTGTGATTTTTCGGCTGTTTGCAAAAGACCTAACTAGACTTCAAGGGCATTGTCAGTTTTGTTGGTGAGCATGTATTGATGAGCTTTGCGCACCTGTGCATCCCACTCAGACTCACTTTCTTTGCTTTCTTCTTCTTCTTCTGGTGTTTCGACTTTGTTTTCGTTGGCGTCGTCGCCAGGTTTGTACCAGTGCAATTCTTTCAGCGCTTGAGTAACGTCAATATCGGCGCGGTCCGCATAGTCGTAAGCCACGTTGGCGCGCTCAACGCTGAGTTTTTTGTCTTGCACAAGTTTTCGGCAAGCCTCGGCCCGCTCAAGCGTTTTGCCGTCGAGACTGCCGGCAATGAGCAATACTTGCGTTAGTACCGCCGAATTATGTTTGGCAATTTGGAAAGCATCGAGTACTTGAGTGTCGCTGATGGTGCCCAGGGTTTTAAGAAAATCAAAGAGCGACACATATTCAGATCGTGAATCGGCCGCTTCGTCTTTCTCTGCTTCAGTTTGTTGTAAAGCCTCTTCCAGAGCCTTCTCCACAGGTACGCCATCTTTGACGGCCGAAATAACGGTGCGCGCATCGGTAATATTTATTTCTTGATCCGCCATCATGCCTTGCACAAGCAATGCCGCTTGCAGCAATTTACGATTGACTAACTTTTCCTGCATCAAAACCTGGCCGACGGGCTCTTTGTTGATCAAGCCCAGCTCCAGAGCGCTCACCAGATCTGATTGTGATATGACGCCGCAGAAGAGCAACAGTTCGCCGATGCGTGGGCAATGCCGGCTGGGCAGATCGTAAAATCCTTTTTCTTTGAGCGGCACTTCAACTGAGACCTGGCGCAAACGTGCCTCTTTAAGCGCTTCTACCGCTTGTGGTTTACTCAATTTGCCATCGCGAATGAGAATCTGAGCGTTAAGGGCGCCTGTCAAAAGCCCTTCTGTGACTGCGCCGCTAAAGACCAGCAGGCGACCGAATGGCAGGCCGGAGGTGCGGTTTTTCTCTAATGCTTGTTCCAGCTGATCGCGCGAGACATAACCCGCTTCTATCAAGAGTTCGCCCAGAGGAGTTGTGTCTTTAGTCGATTCAGGGTCCCAGCCCAGTTTGAAGAGCGCCTCATCGATAGTCAGTTGGTCTTGCTTAACCAGTTCCATGGCCTTTTTGGCCAGGCTCACTTCAACCAGGCTCTGTTTAAGTAAGCTCTGACAGCGCAGTGTGGCTTGCAGCACCGCTTCGGTTAGCATGCTTGATAGAACCAGCACTCGCCCCAGGGGCAAGCTGGTTTCTTGAGCGATAGATACCGCCTGGCTCAAATCTTTGCTATCAAGTAAACCCAGTTCCAGCACCAGATTACCGAGCTGATTTTTGTCAGTGACTTCGATCATTTCCAGCCATCTCCTGCAAATATTGACGCAACCGTGGGAAGGGCATTTAGTCAACGCCCTCAGTAGTGTCTGTACCCACCTTGGCGGAATAACAAAAATTAGATTTTGCCACGACACAAATAAGCAAAACCTTTATATTATATGCCGTGGTAGCAATAGGCTAAAAAGAATCCCCAGAGAAGTGTGAATCTTGCGATTCAGCACCCTCTGAGAATTCCAAAACTTAGTCGCCTCCGATAAGACAATCTCTCCTGCTTACGGAAATTTTGTCATCTCTCAGGTCTAGTTTTACTTACTTCTTCTTGCCCTTCTTGGCGTCGACTTCGGTAGTCTTGCAGTCCGGAACCGGAATGATGCAGACGTCCGTAACCGGCACAGCGATCTTGACCAGACCGGCGATGATGAAACCGCCGACGAAGCCGCCGATGTGAGCCCAGAGAGCCACACCGCCGCCGCTGACCGAACCGATCGATTCGAGCACACCAGAAATCTGCATCACGAACCAGCCAACCAGGAACCAATAGGCCTTGGTCTGCACGTAAGCGGGAGCCGGAGCAATGTAGAAGCCGGAGATGGTCGCAGTGGGCCAGAGCAGCAGATAACCACCAAGGACACCGGCGATGGCACCAGAAGCGCCAAGAGTCGGAATCATCGAAGTGGGTTCACTGAAAGCGTGGCAAAGCGCGGCCATGATGCCGGTCGCCAGGTAGAAGGTCAGGTAATTCCACTTGCCGAGGCGGTTTTCGACAGCCTTGCCGAAAACGTAGAGGAAGAACATGTTGCCCGCGATGTGACCGAACGAACCATGCAAAAACATGGAAGCGAAGACGGTGCCGGTAACCGACAGAATCGAAAGCGGGTCGCCGCTGGCTATGGCGGTGAAGAAAGTGTGCGGCACCATGAGGAAAGTACCGAAGAATTCGGCCTGGTTGCCAGAGACAATTGCACCCACTTCCGCGAAGAAAGCGAGGATATTGACCACAATCAGCCAGGTAGTAACCGTTGCAAAAGAATTGCAACGTAGGTTGTCCTTGAGAGGAAACATAAGATGCTCCTTGTCGGGCAAAGGCAGAGGCGCTTCGCTCGAAATTTGTTGTTGTTGTTCAGAAAAAACCCGCTAACTCGCTAACTTCATTGCTTTTGCAAACGGCGACGGTAGCTGGACGGCAAGAGACCTTGAACACAAAGTGCGCATGCTTCGGTTTGAATTGAAGGCGTGAGTTTTATGTGGTTCGGGTTTTAAAGACTCTCGGGCGGGATGGAAGAAAATGAATGACTCTTCTAGTTAGCCTTTTAGCTACCTGGATCACAATAGCTACGCGTGTGGGCGCGGAATTGACTATTAGCGAGCCTGGTTCATCATGACAATCGATGGGCTCAAAATAGTTGATGTCAGGTGGTTGCGCGGGCTCTGCTATTTCCGAATACGATCCCTGTAGCCGTTTAAACGCATTAGTGGCGCCACTCTAATCTGCTGAGGGGCCGAGCTTATAGATTGGCAGACTCCAGTATTGCTAGATTCTCTGAGTATTCTTTCTTCTTCCAACCAAACTCTAAAATCTTGCCTTCGAACTCACTAACCCTTTAACTACCTGCTCTTGCATCCGCACACATTTTTCGAAGCTCCCGTGCCTCGAAAAACGAAGACTATACCGCGGGACTACCGTTCTGATGCGCCTGTGCCGTCGGAGCGAAATAATTCATTGGAGAAATAAACAAACATGAATAAACGCCATCAGAAAGACCTGTCTCGTACCGGTCGCTCGGTTCTCCGCCTGCACGTACTCGGTGCTGCCCACGCTGTTACCGGCTCGCTCTACCTCTTCGAATATTTCGAGAAGGACAAAGTCACCAGGTTTGTCACGGATCTCGGCCTCACCGTCGAAAACCCGCAAGCCGACATGCAGAAGCGTTTGCCTTCCGGCATCAACGCCTCTGACATCGACTTCGCCATCATCAGCCACGCCCACGTTGACCACTCGGCCTACCTGCCGAAGTTGATCAAAGACGGCTTCAAAGGCTCTGTCTACGTTACTCCTGCTACCCGCGACCTGATGGGTGTTATTCTGCCCGACTCAGGCTATCTCCAGGAAGAAGACGCCAAACGCCGCCAGGCACGTTTCGAAAAGGCCAACAACCCGGCTCTTTCGCTCACCGCCTCGACGTCGAAATCCGCTTCCGCCAACCCGCGCCAGGGCGCTAATAACAAGACCGCTGCCAAAACCGGCAAGTCTGCTGCGTCTGCGAAGAATGGCTTGACCACTGCGGTCAATCCGAAATTCCAGCCGCTCTACACCCAGCTCGAAGCGCAAGCCAGCCTCAAGTTCCTCAAGACCGTCGATTACGACACTCGTTTTGCGGTCAACGATGCTGTTGCTTTCACCTTCACAGAAGCTGGTCACATCCTCGGCGCCGCCGTGGTCAACCTCGAAATCGGCACTGGCAGCCAAAAGCGCACCTTCTGCTTCTCTGGCAACATCGGTCGTCCCGACATGCCTTTGCTGCGTGACCTGCAGCCTGTGGCAGCGGCTGACTATGTCATGGTCGAAGCCACTTACGGTAACCGTCTGCACCAGAAGCGCGATCGCTTCGAAGTGCTGGAGACCAAACTCAAGGCCGCTCACGCGCGCGCCAAGAAACAGGGCAAGGGTGGCAGCGGTGTCATTCTCATTCCTGCGTTTGCCGTCGGTCGCGCCCAGTCAGTCCTCAACGACATTCGTGTCTTGATGGAAGCCGGTCGTGTTCCCACAATGCCCGTATACGTCGACGGTCGTATGACCCAGGCGGCCACTGAAGTGCACCGCAAGCACGCTGCCATCATGAACGCCGAAACGCGGGCAATGATTGAAGCGGGCATCGATCCCTATACCACGCCCAACCACACTGTGGTTGAAGATTGGAAGGCTTCGGAAGCGCTTCATCGCGAGCATGCGCAGCCGATCATCATCGTCAGCTCCAGCGGTATGGCTGCCGGCGGTCGCATCGTCAATCACCTCAACTACTGGCTGGCAGACAGCAAGAGCACGGTGATGTTCGTCGGTTATCAGGGCACCGGCACTCTCGGCCAGGCTATCGTGCGCACCTCTGCTGGTGAGCGTCCCGATAGCGTTGCCGCTCCCGAAAACATCGCTTCGCCCAAGACCGTTCGGGTGGCCGGCAAAGTGGTGAAGCTCAATGCCACTGTTGACTTCCTGCCCGATTACTCGGCGCACGCTGACTACGGTGACACGGTCAACTGGCTCGCCAAGTTCAAGCGCCGTCCCAAGGGTGTCTTCATCGTCCACGGCGATGAAGAGGCTCTGGCCGGACTCAAGGGTCACATTGAAACCCGCCTTGATTGGAAGGGCGTCGTCATTCCCACCAACAAGCAGGTCTTCGAGCTCTAAGAGCTTCTGAAGCGGCTTTAGCCTAAATTTTGGACGTGGGTGATTGTCTTTCCGACAGTCATCCACGCTCCAATTTTTTTCGAAGCAACTTTGATGGATGACCACTCTGGATGCTTTTTTTTGTTTCGCCTTATACTATTGCATATAATGTAAAGGCCTTTTTAAAATTGGCCAAAATAGGATGTTTTGAGAGAAGACATCCGCAATGAGACTAAGTCTTGCTGCGGATGTCTTCAGTTGTTAGCGATAGTCTGTGTTGTGTGTGAAGCCGTCGCCAATCTTATTGAAGCGGTAAGGTCTTTGCCAGACCAGCGATTCACACTGGCAATCAACCCGCTTACTTTCCTTTCTTAGGCGCTGGGCCCCACAGGTCTTCGAGCGTTTCGTTGATGTCCTCAGAGAGTAACACTTCTAACTTGTTATCGGTTTTTTTGAAGCCCGATGGATATGCAAAGAACGAAGGAGATTTGTTTATGTGTTCAATTGCTGAAGTGTACAGGGCATTCACTGATGATCCATCTTTGTATTTGGTAGTTAATTCAAGCGGTACGCCTGGATATTTATCGAGGTCAAACAGAAAATTTATGTAGGTTTGGAGCTCAGGCCGCAATTTACAGGGCAAACCGATTTTGAGTTCAGCTTCCCGCAGTATTTTTTGAGTACGATCCTGAAACATGATGGTATCACTATCTTTCTGAAGGTCATTTTTAGTTTGCATGACTATATACGTGCAGTCGAGCTGAAGCTTAGGATCACGTCCGCGATGCAATGTACCGTAGTCTGTGGCGACGTTGCATGCAAACATACTCATTCCGCTAGTTTTGGCTTCTGACGCGGTATTTAAAGTATAGCCCTGATTCTTGCGTGTAGAATACACGACTATATTCCAGGAAGGCGCACTGGAAGCAATGATCAAGCCTAACTTTGGAACCACAAGACGTCCGGCATTTTCACTAAGATAGAGATCTGATTTGCCTAGTGCCAGAGAACTTTGATGTAATACCAAGACCTTCTGAGTTACAGCATTTTTGTCCGTGCATGCTTTGGTTGGGGCAGCCCATATACGCTGTGAGCAGACTGACAGCAGAATCAGACTGGCAATAGTGCCAGCCGTCAGCAAAAGATTGAATCTCAAACCGTTTCTCAACCCCCGGTGCCAGTGAGAAAGCAATTTGGCAATGCCGCTATTCTCGTCTGTGTCTCAGCCATTAGAATACTGGAAATGCAAAATTTGGTTTCTGGCAGATAAAATTTGTACCAGGTGGCCGATGCAAGCCCTGTCCTACGCTCCTGTATAGTTAGATTCGTATTTTAAATATGCACCCTCGGCAATACCAGGTGAGAAGGGAGTCAAAAAGACCTCCCTCCTCTTCTATTCGACTGGCCAGCTCCCGCGGCTGATTGCAGTGTTGTGTTTGTTTTTAGAAAACCCGTGGCACCGGCAGTCCGGCGTTGCGCAGCTGAATGGCCCGGGGAATGCCAGGGCGTTTCGCTACCCGGCGCTCAGCTGGAACGATGACCAGACGCCCGGCTTCAATGCGCGACTTTTCGTAGGGGGTGACCAGGCACAGATAAACTGTGCCGTTAATTTTGAGTTCTGTGACAGTCATTTTTTTGCCTCCCAGCATGTTGAATTTTTATTGGGCAAGAAAGCGAGAACGATTACCGTTGTGAGCCTGAGATTGCTGCTCTGTGGCGAGCTCTTAGTGCGACACCGCTCTTGGCGCAGGTAGTGATGACAAAAGGAGGAGCGAAGTCTATGCGACCGCTCTGCCTGCTGGCAATCCAGCGCAGTTGATAAGCGTCTTCCGGTTCGGTGACACTGCCGGTGGTGGTGTTGGGTAAAACTTCAAGCAAGCCGTGGGCCAGAAGATCTTGATAGAGGTCCAGGTGAATTTCGAGCAGCACGCACTCTACCCCGTCGATAACCCGGGTGTCTTTCTCGTAGAAGCTCACGTGAATGTGACCTTCATTCAATGCCCTTTCTTTGAAGCTGCTGGTGGCCAGGGGGTGGAAATATTGAAAGCCCACTTCGCGAAAGAGCTTGCCTTCGGCTACTCCCTGACGCACTTGCGCCACCAGTGACCGGTCGGCCCAGGCCCAGAAGCGGTCGTGGCGCATGGCGTGTTCCGAATCATTGGCCGGATTGAAACCGACCATACGATGCATCCGCCATTCTTGACGCTGCTCTTGCCAGATCAACTCCTTGAAGTACGACGTGAATTTACTCCCACCAACTTCAACTTGATTGCCGGCGGTGGTAATGTTCAGCACTGCGGCCAGCGCCGCGGGATCGTCGGCGATCAGCTGGTCATAACGGGTTTGGGCCTCGTCATCGTCTGCGGTGCCGTGCGCCAGCAGGTCGGCCAACCAGCCGAAGTGGGCGCGTAAACTTGACCATGGTTCGAATACAAACTGACTGTCTCTGGGCAAAAGCATGATTGCTGCACTTACCGTTTTGCCGGCGGCAATCTTTACGCCAACAACTCCTTCGGTGTCGTAACCTTTTGTCCAGGCCACAACACGCAGCCGGTCGCTGCCGTTGTCGCGCACAGGCAGACCTTCGAAACTCACACTCGAGCCCCGGTAAAAGCCCGACACCAGCTCCTTCTGGTTGCCGTCGAAAACGCGCAATAACACTGGGGTGGTTGCCGTCAGTGGTCTTCTCGTGCCATCATATACGGTGACAATGAGAGTGCCGCTCTGGGCGTAGGCAGGTGCCCCCAGTGCCAGCAGTGTTGCTGTCAGCAGCGCTAACTTTAGAAAAGCCGTTCGTACATAAGGGTAATCAAACATAGAGTCCTTTCAAGTTTCAGCTTTCAAGCCTGCCTTTACCGCATGGTGTAAGATCGTTTCCCGGTAGAATCTTGCCCCCCTCATCCACTACTGCTCTGCCGTTTTTAAAGATCACGACGCTGCCACCTGCTTTGACAATTGCCGTACCTCTTTTGTAAACGTGCGCCAGCCCGCCCTTATGCACTATTGTCGAACTGCCCTCTAGCGAGGAAGCAAAGCCGCCGGAGGCAACCACTGCGGTGCCACCGTCGTATACAAACGCCTTGCCCGCGCGATAAACGAAAACCATACCACCGTCAAAAACGAGGGCTCGACCGCCTTTGTGCACATAAGCTACTGCCCCGGCGTGAAGGTAAGCGCTGCCGCCTTCATAGATGTGCGCGATGGCGCCGTGATAAACTTCGGCCAGTCCGCCTTTGTTCACCAGCGCTACGCCACCTTCGTGAACCGCTGCAATCTCGCCCTGTTCAAGAGTCAGTCTTCGACCTTGTCCGATGGAGATAAACCCTTTTCTGTTGCTGTTCATTTTGTTCCCCAGTCTCAACCGCAAAGCAAAGTTCTTTCTGCTCGCAGCGGGAATAGTGATGATTGCCGAATAAGGTGTCTGTTTAAATCCGGATGAAGAAGATGTGAGTGAATGAGAATTACCATCACCGTATCAGGGGCTACCAAGAGATCAAATAACTCATACTGGTAAAAGAATTGCCCGCACGATCGAAATTTTGTCATACCGCTTACGGTGCGCTCGGTTAGTAGCCTCAGTACGAGATTTCTCACTGGTTGGACGTCAATCGCTAAACCGGTGACCTGTGATTAAATCCATTGGGGTGTTTTCTGCGACACTAGCGCGGCTGAGCGAGCAGCCGCCGCTACTCTCCTTTCTCGGCTATGGCGCCAAGCAATTGCTCTGTCGCTCTATCAATTTTCGTGGTATCAAATGTAGTGCTGAGCAGATTGAAGCAGGCGTGCGCTGCGCAGATTGGCTGCAGTGCTCGCTTGAGTTCTTATGTAAAACTCTTTACGTTCTTCTTTGACAGGAACTATCTGCCGTTTTGCCAGTCGCTTTGACCACATACCAATAAGAGTTAATTATCATGGCACATCCCATTCTTGTAGTGGAAGATAACCTGACTGAACAATTTGTGATCAGGCACCTTTTGCTGAAATTTGGTTATCGAGTCGTCATCGCCGGCTCTGCAGAAGAAGCACTGGTGCTGTTTAAAGAAAACACATTCGCCGCAATTCTCATGGATTTAACATTGCCTGGTTTCAGTGGGTTCGTTTGTGCCAAGCAAATTCGGCAGCTTGAAGGCACCGACAGTCACATTCCAATAATTGCGTTCACGGCGTGCACCGAGCAGAGCGCTCGCGATCAAGCCAGAGAAGTGGGTATGGACGCCTATTTCGTTAAGCCATTCGTTAAGGAGGAACTGCGCATAATCTTGGCGCATTATGTGGCCTCGAACGATACCGTCAACCAGAGTGTTTTAGAGTCGGTGAAGCTGAGCCAGAGTGCACGAGGTTTTACTTAGTTCTGACCAGTGAGTTACTGGCCACATGGCGATACGCAGTCTTGAATCCGGCCTCGTGCGCGTAACCTAAAACTCGCTCCACGTCTCGCTCAACTACTGCCCCGGCCATTTGAGTGACTTCGTCTTCCCAGGGAATATCAAAGTCGTCGGCGCCATAGCGCAAACCTTGCAAAGCCGCTTTGTTTTGAGTCAAAACGGAGGTGCGTAGATGTTTGATATTGTCGAGATAAATGCGGCACAGTGCCAGATGGCGCAAATATTCGCCCGACTCTATTTCTTTGCCGCCCAGCTCATTGTTGTACGGTTTGTAAGTCCAGCAGAGGAAGCTGAACAGGCCTTCCTTGCCGCTAGCCAGGCGGGAATCTTGAAATTCGCGCACGGTCTGCAGGTGATCGAGCCTTTCTTCCAGGCTTTCATCAAAGCCAATCACCATGGTGCCGGTTGTGTGCAGGCCGGCATCGAGAATGTCGCCCTGGGTCTCCATATATTCCGCCACAGTGTATTTTTGCGGGCTATGCCTGAGGCGGAACGGATCAGCTAGAATTTCCGCCCCTCCCCCTGTCACCCAGCGCACACCGGCAGCCTTTAGCCGCGCCAGTGCCTCAGGAGTAGAAAGCTTGCTGAGCCGCGCTACGTATAGCAGCTCAACTACGGTCATGGCATAAAACTCGATGGTATCGCCGTACTTTTTGCGAATGGCGGTAAATAGTTCTTCGTAATATTCGATTTTCAATTGCGGATTAAAGCCGCCATTGAAAGCAAATAAATCGCCGCCGACTGCGGACAGTTCGTCAATTTTGGAGAAAATCCAGTGGTTGTCTCGCACATAGCCATCTTTATCGCGCGGTAGGCGATAGAACGAGCAATAGTCGCACTTGGCCACGCAAATATTGGTGTAATTAATGATGCGCATGAGCAGATATGTAGCCAGATTGGCTTTGTGAAAGCGGCGGCGCACAATGTTTGCCAGAGCAATCAGATCTTCGTCAGTGGCGTTTTGCCATAACCATTCTGCCTCGCCGCGGCTTATTCGGCCCCCGTCTTCGAGTTTTGATTTAATGGTTTCTGTCTGCATTTTGTTGTTGGCGCTAAATAAGGGCTGGGCATACACTGAAAGGTAGATGTTTAGTGGCCAAATTGTCGCAGATTGGCGAGAAATTAATGCTTTTTCGGGGAATGGGGCGTAAGAACGCGTAAAAGTACGTATTAACAGTGGCGGCGGATTGACTTAGAATCCATCCATGCGTCGAGAAATGTGGCGTGACTATCGGTCGGACGCGAAGTGGAGAGTAAACATGGCAGCTGGTGACGCGAAAGTAGCAGATACAAGTGCAGGTAGGGTAACCGACAATAGCAACGTGCAGGTAGCGCACGATGCCGGCACTAAGATGTCGCTTGAAGGTAACTCAGTGCGTACGGCCTACACCGTGCCTGTGTCCAGCCCCGGCGACATTCAAATTGTCAATTCGCCTGCTGTTGCAGCCACCTCACCAGTCTATGAAGCCGCACCTTTCGACAAAAGCAAATCAGTTTCGCAATTAATTTCAGACGGCGCCATTCGTCAATCGAATGTGGAAGTGCCTCGCACTACCGAAGTAGCTAAGCCGGGCACCCAGGGCCAGGTGACCGTCACATACGCGGATGCAGCTGCTAACGATCCGAGCAAGGCTCCCGATTTTATCATTAGAAAAGATGGTCGCATTGAAGCCACCGGCGACTTCGAAGCCATGCAAAAGAAAAATGTAGTGGTGCAGGTTGAGCGCACTCCCGGCGACACAAGCGATCCGAACGCTTTGCAAAAGACTTCTATAGATAAGGTAGTAGATTACGTTTACAACCGTATGAGCAATGACCCAACTCTGGCTGAGAGCGGGCTTAGACTCAACGACGAGTTCGGCTTGATTTCAGAGAATCTGGTGAAAAAGCTGGCCACCAACGGAGATCCTGGTATAGAGCCAAGCACTGCTGAGTCTCGTCGCGACTTCTCGCCCGAAAGCCAGCGCGCCATGTCCAACATGAATCGCTTCACTCCAGGGTCGCAGGGCAGTATGGCCCGCTCGCAAGTTGACAGCAATTTCCCCCAACGTGATGTGCCTACGCTGCCTGGTGAAACAGACCGTGTGCAAGACAGCAAAAACGCTGTGGCCGCCATGTTTAACCCAGACAAGGCCGCTCCTTATGAAACCGTGCGCACCAGAGCAAATGTCGGTCACGAAGTTGGCCGATATGGTATCAACTACCCTCTGCTTCGCAATTACTTCTCAGATCTGGGCGGCGGCGACATCGGAGAGATGGACGAAGACGGCTTCATGGCCATGCTCGGTGCACTCGATAAGCAAGGCAAATTGCCCAAGCACTTCGCTAAATTTAAAAACAAAGACGGCTCCTTCAATAAAGAAGCTTGCGGTAAATTCCTCAAGTTTGCCAACCAAATGAAGGAAGGCAAAGGCATGACCGCTGCCGACGTTAAAGACAATATGCCTAAGGAATTGCAAGAACAAATTGCAATGACTATGGTGGAAAAGTTCAACAAGGCCGGTGGCGACAGCGCAGGCAAAACAGCACTCGGTTTCCATTTAGGCAAGTCGCCTGATCAATTCACCGCTCCTGAACTGGCCGACAAAGGCAATCAGGAATATATCAAAGGCGCCGATCGACTGGCTCAACTTTCAAATCTACGCCACGGCATGGGCGAAAATGATCGTTTAGACTACAAAGTCAACATGGACGGCACTTCGCTTGACGCCAAAATCGTCAACCGCGCCTTCAGCCGGGCCGCCAGCGTCGACACCACCGGATGGTGCGCAAGAGAATTTCAAAAATCATGGGCCAACATCGCACCTGAGCTAGTGGGCTCCGGCGATGGTGTGCAAATGTCTCGCGCCTTCCAGCAAAGCGATAAATTCAAACAAGTAGACTGGCAAACCGCTCAAGAAGCCATGAAGAACGGCAAGGCCGTAGCTGTGACGCGACAATGGGATCCTTCTGTGGGCAACATCAATCGTGGCGGCCACGTGGCCACCCTGGCCATGCAGAACGGCCGCATTATGGAAGCCAGCGATCACGTCACTCAATTCAATAAAAACAGTGGCCGTTATGTGCCGAGCAAAGACAAGTTCTTTGTCTTCGACCCAACGAAGAATGCCTAGAGCGCTTAACGCGTAGACATAAGCTATTCAGCCAGGTCTTTGATCACCAGGTCGTTGATGTCGCCTTTGAATAAGCACATTTTGTTGATTTCTTGAGCCGGTAAAGCGTCGATTTGTTTTTTGACGTCTTTTTTCTTGGCCTGAGTAACAACAGCATATTGCTCTCTAAGCTTGGCGGCTGCGAGGGCTACTAGAGCCAGATCGTCTCGTTTATCGTCAAAAATCAGCGCTACTCTTTCCACTGCCGGTGGTGGCACAAATTTCTTGTCTGAAAGAATGCCTATGATGCGCTCGAAACCAATTGAAAATCCGCAGGCAGGAACATCGCGGCCGCACATCTTGCCCACCATTTTGTCGTAGCGACCTCCTCCAGCGATAGAGTAGTTGTATCCCGGATATCTAATTTCGAAAATCGGGCCAGTGTAGTAGCCCATTCCCCGAACCAACGATGGTTCAAATTCGACTTTGAAATTGTCACCGGCGCTTTTCGATACCACTGAAACAATGTTGTTCAGCAGTTTTACTACTTCTTCATCGGCAGAAATTTTTTCAGCCAGAAATTCAAGCTGATTGCCTTTGCTGCTAGCTAGATTCGTGATCAGGTCTTTTAAGGCACTGATAGCCACTTCTGGATGTCCGTCGCCTGCTAAATCTTTTGCTACTCCATCAAGGCCGATTTTGTCTAATTTGTCGAGAGCAATAAAAACACTGTCAAAGCGGTTTTCTTCAAAGCCACAATGTTTGGCAATCGAAGACAACATGCGTCGATCGTTGATGGCAATGGTGAATCCAGAAAAGCCTAATTTGACCAGGGCTTCAGAGGTGGCTTGCAGTAGTTCGATTTCGGCAATTTCGTTTTTAATTCCGAACATATCAATGTCGCACTGTGTGAACTGTCTAAATCTTCCTTGCTGAGCGCTTTCTGCCCGCCATACTGAGCCGATTTGAATCGACTTGAATGGATTGGGCAGGGTGTTTTGATTACATGAGTAGAAGCGCACCAGAGGCACTGTCAGGTCAAACCGTAAACCCATGTCACTTAGCTGGCCGCGCATTTGATCTTGGCTTGTCGTGGTTTGCTGCAAAACCTTATCGAGCTTATCGCCGCGTTTAAGCACTTCGAAAATTAGTTGCAAATTTTCGCCGCCTTCGCCGCGTTTTAAAAGCTGGATATTTTCTAGACAAGGAGTCTCTATTTTTGTAAAACCAAAGCGCTCATAAGTCGCAGTGATGATGTGTGTGGCCCAATCTCTCAGCCTGACTTCGGCGGGGCCAAAGTCGCGCATGCCGCTCAAAGGGGCTGAACTAATTTGCGTGTCGCTGGACATGATTGCTCCTACTTTTTTCAATAGAACTCTAGAATACTGCAAAGGGCCTGGTGGGTGGCTGTGTTGTTTAGAAACTAGAACGTATACGTTTTGCGTGTTTTTTGCGGCAAAACGTATACGCTCTAGTTGGCGCATAACACCCAGGTGCCGATGACCACACTTTATTACTAGCTTGCGTAGTAACCAAAAGCACTAAAATAAAAATCAAAAGGCGCCTAAAAAAGAGGCGTAACCTCGGTTTTCCTTGTGAGAAAACTCTGGTTACGCCCCTTTCGTAGCGGCCTATTCAGGCATCATGCTTTAGAGACTGCAGGCATCTCCGCTGTGGCAGATGGCCATGCGTGCCTGACGAATTTGACTTTCGGCCAGGACAATCGTGGATTCAGTCAACTTGATCAGCTCGTCCACGCGAGTGGTTTTGCTGTTCAAATCGATAGGAATGGCTACCAGCACACGAGGTGATTGGCAGCTCGGTGGTGTCGGCTCTTGCGCTGAATCGGCATCCCTTCCGCTGTGAATCTGCTCGAACCACTTGCTCGGATCGGGGGATGCACAGGTTGTACAACCTCCTCGAGGCGAGAAAGTAATCAGCGGCTCTTGATCGAGCTGTTCGGGTGATGCAGGCAAGGGCGCGGCGTGTGGCTTGAGGGCGTCCAACTCGGCAACGTCTTCGAACGAAACAACTGTGACTTCGAAGCTAACAGAGCCGACACGCAGAGCGTCGAGGGCAGATTGGTTGGCAACGAGGTCGGCAGTGTCGGAGAGGTTGTTGGCGGTAAGAGAGTTGGCCTTAGCGCGGTTGATGAGCTGCGTCGCGGTTTCGCTATTGCCGTTGGCGGCTTGTTTCTCGATTCCGGTAAGCAGCAGTTGTAAATTGCTCAAGCGCTTTTTCAAACGTATGAGCTGGGTCGGCGCAGCGTTGCTGCCCGGGTATTCGCCAGTTAACATGGTTACTCCTTGGAGCATTGATCTTCTTTTGGGCAATAGCCAAGGGGGTTCAGGCCTTTGGCGGTATTGCAGGAAGTGCAGAAGCCGTTAACCATGAGAGGTTTATGCTTCTGGCAACAAGGGCAAGTGCCGACATCAGGTCCAACAAGGCTGTGTCCGCACAGTGTTCCTTGGGGGCGTTTGTAATCCAGATCGATTACTTCGGTGTTTTTCATTCGTGCTCTTTTCCTTTAGAGGTTAGCCAATGGTGCGTGTGTCAGCAGGTACCATCAATGGCTTGGATGATAGAGTTGTGGAGTGCGGGTCTGCTTTAGGTTGAGAGTTGTGGAAGGTCCGTAAGAAAATATTGGGAAAAAGGTAGCCTTACTAACCTATGAGAAATCGGTGCCTGGTTTCAAATTGTGCGCCCGTGGGCCTTTACCAAACTTTTGCATATCATTCGCATTACAAATGCATATTGATGGCAAAAATGTCAGCTTGCGCACTTTGACTAAATGCAAGCCAGCACTGGTTTTTCACCAGTTGAAATAAGTTCCACGTCTCAAGTTAGTTTTGTTTGAGCTTGGTTGTAAGTGATTAAGACATGCTTAAATAGTGCATTTTGCCTCTTGACGCTCGCGCCTATGCGCTAGGTTTTAGCCAGCCAGAGACCACCTGTTAACGCAAAATCAGCTTGATCAAAACGTTTTTAGTGATCTGTAATTCTTCCTCGCTTAAATCTTTGACCATGGTTTTTTGCGCCTTTAGAGTCAGCCTTTTGGCATGGGTCAAAGTCTTACGGCCTCTGGCAGTAATTAAAAGCTTGTGTTTACGCCTGTCTTGATCGTCTTTTTGTCTGCTCAACAGATCGCGTTCTTCCAGTTTGTCGATAATGTCTACCATTGAAGTGCGATCAATACCGTTGCGAAGAGCCAACTCTTGTTGAGTTTCAATCAATTGATTTTCTACCATGCGCAGAATCACGTAGTCTTGAAATGACAGCGCCAGCGGTTCAAGTACTACCGCAACCTCTTCGCGCATCATTCGTGCAGCCTTATTCAGCAGAAACCCGAGGTTGTCTTTAAGGCCTTCGGGAATAGCCTCAGGCGGTTTAGCATTCGTATATTTTCCAGTTTTTCCGGATTTTTCATTCATATAGATGATTATCCTGCCAGACCGTCAGTAATTCAATCATCAGCCATTGAATCAATCAGAATTCCCACGTGTCTATGGCAACTCAGCCAATCTGGCTGGATTATCGCCACGGGTATGAGATTCGTTTTATCTAATTTGAGAATCATTCCCTCAGCCCTTGCGTCTATTTAAACATTGGAAGGAAACAGTGCTTTTAAGGAGCGATTAAATGAAAATTCTTACCCCCCCTAGCTTTATCTGGTCTTATTTTTTGCGCACTACCAGCACTTGCAGACGACGGCACACCAGCCTCCGGCGGACTGCCACAAACTGGTGTTAAAGTTTGCGCCCCATGCGCCAAATTTAGTTTGACTACAGATCAAAAAGAAAAGCTTAGCGCTTTGCGCGATCAGTTCAAACTTTCTACCGCTCAGAAGAAAGCCGAGCTGGAAGTAGCTGTGCATCAGCAACGTGAGCTGATGAGCAAAGCCGTAATTGATAAATCGGCAGTGCTTTCACTACAGTCAAAGATCAATGCATTGCGTGACGAGCTAGCTAATGCCCGCATCGAAATGGCGTTGAATAGTTCTTCAGTGTTCACACCTGAGCAGCGCGAGATGTTTCAAAAACGTATGGGCCATCGTGGTGGCAAATTTGGTGGCCACAAGCCAGGCGGTTGGGGACATCACAAAGGCGGTTTTGAGCAACGCAAAGTTGGTTAGGGCGCCGCACTGTACGTATTGTTGTACGAGTAGATCTTGGGTTCACAGTAAATTTGCGGAAGAAAGGCGACCTGCCATGAAAGGTCTGGGTTGACTTTCTTCCGTCAGGAGAAAAAATGAAAATTAAATTGGCGCAGTTATCTGGATTTGGCCTGGGATTTGGCTTCGCACTGGCTCTGACTGCCCTGACGTGCGTAATGCCGGCCGAAGCCAGAGATAACGGTTATGCAAGTTATTTGAGCAGCGGCATAGCTGCCAATTCCAACAACGGCGGCAGCTGCGCCGGTGGTGCATTCCAGGGCCGTCGCGGTCAGAGGTTTAACAACCAAAATATGCAAGCCGGAATTTATCCAAACTATAATGCGCCTTTTGGTGGTACCGCTAATGGTATCGGAAACCCATACAATAACGCTTACGCCAATAATTCTTATGCTAACAACGCTTATGCCAACAACTCTTATGCCAATAGTGCGTCCTTTTTGAACGAACGGGCCAACCTGCAAAACCAGCTATCGATCGGCAATCTATCGTTTAAAGAACGCATGAAATTGCAAACCCGTCTGGCCAAAATTGAAGCCAAAGCTTTCAGCCAAAATCAAGGTTTCAATTCCTTTAATGGTACCGGTAATGGTGGCTTGCTAAGCAATTTCGGTAGCCAATATTTGAACAACAATAACGGCTTTTTGAACAACGGTTTGCTGAACAACAATCAAGGCATCAACGGACTGGCAAGTAACGGCTTGGTCAACAGCCTTCGCGGCAGGCTGGGCTTTTAAGCCCCGCAGGCTGCCAAGGTGGGCTGGCTAGCGCTAAGTTTTTTCTGAAATCAAGGCGATCTATTTGTGTTTAACGCCGGTTGCTGACTTCACGACCACTGTAGCTTTAGCTGGCCCTGGTTTCACAACGGGTTTCATGCCAGTAGTGCCCGGAGTGATTGATTTCGTGGCAGATTTTTGCGCCCCAGAAGTTTCTACCGTTGGACTTAAGGCTGGGTCTTCCGGCATGCCCTGGCGCGCTTGAGTTGGAGCCGCACCTAAGACCAGATCGTCGCCCACCCATTTACTTTTCAGCAGCGGTGTCTGCAACTCGCCTCGGTCTCTCAACACTTCTTCTTGCACTTTATCGTGCATGTGTTGGAAAGCATCACCAAGTTTGGTACTGCCACCATTTTTCTTCAATCCTTCAAGCAAATAGTGAGTGAAGACACCATTTTCGTAGCGGTTCGATTCCCACGAAACTTGCGTAGGATCGCTTGAACAAATTACCAGCTGGCCGCTTCCCTGCGCCAGCTCTTCAGCGTTATAACCCTTGATGCGGAAGAGACCTTTGGCACCAGCGGTCTCAGCAGCGCCGGAGTGGCAGGCGTCCATCATCAGAACCACCCTGTCAGAGTGCACACGGTCTTTTACCTGTTTTACAAGCTCTTGCATGGCCACGCCGGTGGCATAAAGTTTATTTTTGTCGGTGTTGTGAGCAACCAGATAATTCATGCCGTTAACGTCTGCTTTTGACGGGCTGCCGTGACTGGAAATGTAAATTAAGACCAGGTCATCAGGATTAACCACGTGAGGCAGCCAACTACCACCAATTTGATCCATGATGTTTTCGCGAGTAGCCTTTTCATTGACCAGCACGCGAACGTGATCTTTGGCAAATTTACCGTCTGTGACCAGGTACGAGGCAAAGTCTTTTGCGTCTTTGGCAGCATATCTAAGGTTGATGGAAGCGTCTTGGAATTTGCTCACGCCAATGACCAGGGCCCACTTATCTTTAACTGGTCTGTTGATTACAGTCTTGTCGATGCTGGCACCAGATATGGTGCGCGCTGTGGCTTTTACAGTTTCTAGATTGCGGGTGATATTTTTAGCACCTTCTGCATAAGCACTGATGCGTGTCAGGGCCTCGTAGCCCAGTGGCAGTGAGGCGATAATTTCGTGCGCTTTGCCCAGTCTTTTATCTCTAATTGCTTGCGCTTGTTTTCTGTAAAGCTCTGCTTGTTCATTCTGATCTAATTTGATAGAGGTACTGGCCAGGCCATCAAGAATTTTTGCTAAATATGGATGATCGTCGCCCAGAGCCTTGGTATCGATGGCGAGAGCCTTTTGAAACAGAGTATTCGCCTCTGCATATTTTCCTGATGCCAGATATGAGGTAGCCAGGTTAGTCTCGACTTCAGCCACGTCTGGTGATCCGACAACCGCTAGCCCCTTTATTTGAGCGCTCTGTTGGTCGAGCATCATGATTGCCAGCGCACGTTTGAGCAATGGCTCAGCTGATGGGCCGTTGCCTTGCAATTCGAAGTTTTTGCCAAGATTATTGAGCACTTCAGCCACTGCTTTGCTCGTGGCGCCGGCCGCTTTTTCAAAAATCGACAAAGCGTTTTGAAAGAATATTTGCGCTGCGGCATAATTTTGTTGTTGCTGTTTGAGTACTCCTAAAAATACGTCTACCTCGGCCACATCAGGAGAATCTTTACCCGATACCTTCTCACGCAAGCTTAGTGCACGAGTGAAGGCCGTTTCGGCGCGGTCAAATACGCCTGATTCCAATTGTGTTCTGCCAAAGCTCGTAAGGCTGCGTGATAGCCTGGCATCGGCTTCTCCGAACGCTTCAGCTTCTTGAACAGCTTGTTCTAACAGTTCTGCTGATTCAATAAAGTCACCATCGGCGAAGGCGCGCTCGCCTACATTTGTAAATGTATCCCAGGTAGAATCTTGCGGAAGCGATGCTACTTTTTTCAAATTTGGATCTTCGGAACGTCTGATGGTCAGGTCGATAGCATTAAAAATAGAAGCAACTGTCTCATCTAATTGTTTGCGTTGTTTCTTTTCTACAACCAGTTCGCCTTTTCCATCAAGCTGATAAGCGCCGTTAAACTGGTCCAAAATTTTAGGATTTTTTCTTGCTTGCTGCTTCAGTTCTTTGAGCATGTCATCTTCGATTGTTTCAGGCGTCACTGCATGTTCTGGCCTACCTGAAATCAATCCTAATAGTCTCCAAACCGCCAACTGAGCAATTTGTTCTTTTCTGTTTTGCTCTTTTTTAATTGGAACGCCGCTGTAACCGCCATTTCTTTCCAGATCGTTTGATGCCGCGATAATCGCCGACAATTGTTTCCAAACTTTGGCGTCAGGGTAGGAGCCAACATCGAATGCCACTCCGCCTTTTGGTGGAGGAGCAATGGTTTTCACCGAAGCACAAATGGTTTCGACTTTGGCAATGGCGACTTGACCAACTGGCACAGTGATAATTGTGTCTTTAGTCACCATCATTTTTTGCACGCCCGGCATATTAGGATGCAAAACTTCGTTGGCAGGAATTACCAGCTTAATCTCGTTGCCTGTGGTATTGGTCAAAAGCAGACGAACACTTGAAGTGGTGACTCCATCACCCTGTACCTGCATTGTCACTTTGCCGCTTTTAACAGCCTGGCGAAGAGTGCTAATCGGTGTTTGGCCAATTTTTGGTATCACGTTTGGTGTTGCCATGGCCACGGGCATCGGGCTCGGCACTTGCGCAATTAAGTTGCGAGCGTTGGCTGTGGAGCCGTTTGGTTGAGGCAGTGGTTCTTTGTCAAATGCTTGTGAATAGGGCGTATTGCCGACCAGGAGCGCCAGGGCGGCCATGAATGGCAAGCCGAGCGACTGGTGATGTGCGCGGTTGCGTTGCCGTTGCCGATTCAGTTTGCTCACTGTATATGCCTCTGGGGTGTTTTTTGCTGCTGGTGGGTAGTAAAGCATCTATACGCAACACTGGTCATTGTTAGGCCGTTGTGGCACATTAAAATTTTTTGCGCGCAACTTCTTGGCAAGAGCGTGTTCGCTGTAAAATTCGTTTGCAGATTGCGATCTATTTTAAATTGCAGTCGACTTTATTGCCAAAGCGCCGATGCCAAGACCGGCAGTTCTGTTGACGTCTGCTCGACAGTAAACAATAATGGGGCCGCGGAATCCTTACTAGATACACGAAAATTTTGGAGATTTACAGTGAGATTTTTATCCCTGTTATTGAGCGTGCTGATGGCGTGTCAAATGACTTTTGCTACGCTGCCTGCATATGCCGACGTGGCATACGATGCATCTTCAGGTCTTTCTGGTGAAGTTCCGGTCAACAAAGTCGGTGCCTTGTTGCTGGCCAGCGGAATTGCAGTGATGAGCGGTACTGCCATCACGGTCAACAATGCCAGCGGGCAGGCCCAACTCAGTGGCCAATTGTTCAAGACTGCATCTTCTGACGGCAACGTTAGTGGAAGCGCTTACTTCGGTGACGGCCCTGGTCTTTCCAAACTAGACTCAACCGCCTGTTCCGAATACGTAGATCTGACCGACGGTACTCGAGTTACCGGTCCTGTTTCTGGAGTTACTTCGACAGCCATCACTTGCGCCGGTCAGTCGATTCCGATGTCTTCGGTCGCTGCAGTGCACGCAGCAAGAGTCTTCAACTTCACTCTGAAGACCGGCTCATCCTCTCGTTTGAGCTTCTCACCAACATGCAACAAAGTTGTTGCGCAAACTAAGAAAGATGCTCCTCATCGCAGTATGAAGGTCAAAATAATTGTTTCACTGGCTGTCATTGCCATTGTCGCTTGCGCCATTGCTATTCCAATTGCACTTACTGCTGGCAACAACAACAATAACAACGATAGATACAGAAACCAGTTAGCGCAGCAAAGTTTTGTCAACCAGTCGCAGCCGGTAGTTTCCAGCCCTGCAGTCTCACCTACTTTTAGATCATCGCCATCTAGTTCGTTTTCATCTTTTAGTTCATCTCCGTAAGAGTTGATTTCAATCAATTAAAAAGGGCGGCAGAAATGTCGCTCTTTTTTTGCACTATATCTGGTGCTTGATACTACAAGATAGCGTAGCAGCAAAGACAGAAGAAATAGGCAAAATATCTGTAAAAAAAGAGGAAGAGAGTCCTGTTGATAAGGACTCTCTTCCAAATTATTACGACTCAGTTGTTTTTATTAAGATGCGATGTCGACAGCGAAACCAGCAAGAATTGCCTGCTGTCTTTGGTTGAGCGCAGCCGGCAGATGGCTACCCAGGGTGGCGAAGAAGTCGGTCTGCGAGCTGATTTCGCTCAACCATTCAGTCTGGTCGATCTTCATCAGTTGGGCGAAAGTTTCGTCCGATAGTTCAAGCCCGTCGAGGTCGAGATCTTGACGGCGCGGAGCAAGGCCGAGCGTAACAGCCTGCGAATTGTCGGCGTCAGGGCTCGTCACCCGTTCGAAGACCCACTTGAGCACGCGCAAATTGTCGCCATAACCGGGCCACAAGAACTTCTTTTCCGTCGATTGACGGAACCAGTTGACGGCAAAAATCGCCGGCGGCGTCTTGGACGACGCGCCAATGGCCAGCCAGTGTGCGAAATAATCGCCGATGTTGTAACCACAGAAGGGCTTCATGGCCATGGGGTCGCGGCGCACCACACCCACAAGACCAGCGGCCGCAGCGGTAGTTTCGGATCCCAGAGTGGCGGCCATATAGACGCCGTCGCTCCACGAAGAAGCCTGGGTCACCAGCGGAACGGTGGTGGGCCTGCGGCCGCCGAACAAAAATGCCGAAATTGGCACGCCGGCAGGGTCGTCCCAGGCGGCGTCGAGCGAAGGGCAGTTGGTTGCCGGCGCAGTGAAGCGCGCGTTCGGATGCGCTGCATCGCGGCCGCAACCAGGCGTCCACTGGTTGCCCTTCCAGTCGATGGCACTGGCCGGTGGCACATCGGTCATGCCTTCCCACCAGACGTCGCCGTCG
>JADYXQ010000070.1 GCA_021772135.1 Candidatus Obscuribacter sp. | reverse complement strand
CGGAAGATCATGGCGGATAAAACCTGCCCACTCTTCTCAGATCGCTACACTAAACTCTCAACCAAATCCGTCTCACTTCATGTTGGCACAGAGGGGTGCACGAGCTCAGCTCGGTCGATACCAGAAATGCCGCTATGCAAATAATCATTGGGTTCTTTGCCTGCCGAACTAGCGGCTTCAAAAGAATGCTGAACTGATTGTCTCATTTTAAATAGCTCCGCAGAACATCAATTAGCTCCAATGCTGCCTCGCTACGCTCTTTCTGGCTAGCCGGTTTGACGACATGATCGTGAATGTGACCTTCCAGAACTTCGGCCATAAGACCAGACAGAGCTCCGCGACATGCGGCGATTGTATTCAGTACTCGACTGCAATCATCTTCCTCGTCAAGCGTTCGCTGTATGGCATCAACCTGGCCACGAATGCGTTTGACCCTATTCAATAATTTGTTTTTTGTTCGTTGCGTATGCATGAAATAACTCTTAATATAGTATACCCCCCTAGAGTATATCAGCCATTCTGATTGCCACCGCCCTAACGGTATCGCGCAGTCTAGGAACTGAAATCTATTTGACCTGATACACTCTTTATTGAGAAATGGATATCATTTCTATTTTGCTTTGGCGGGAGTTTTTCCTCAGCGGGAGTTTTTCCTCAAATGATGGAACGATTTAAGCGGTCCGGTAGTTCCGGGCAGAGTCGAAAAATAAAGGATTGGACGCGCGAAGCGCTCAATCTATCTGATGAATACAGTATTTTGGTTACAGAACTTCAGTGCTCAGAGCCAGATTGCCCACCGATAGAAACGGTTATTGCGGTGCTGGGCCCTCGTGGAATGAAATACCAACAAAAGGTGCATTTTGTTGTTCCTAACAGCATTTGCCTATCGAGGAGGTTACCGAAGCGGAAGTGCGGTCCATTGGGCTGAAGCTTAAGCAACAAATGTCAGGGGTCCAGTCAACAGAATCGGAGGATTGCGATGAGCATCACTAACGGTAAGGTACCGGTAACAGTTTTAACGGGATTTCTAGGGGCGGGAAAAACGACTCTCTTGAACCGAATTCTTAGCGAAAATCACGGCAAAAGAATCGCTGTGATTGAAAATGAATTCGGAGAAATTGGCATTGACGACGCACTGATAGTTCAGGCTGACGAAGAAATTTTCGAAATGAATAATGGCTGCATCTGCTGCACAGTGCGTGGCGATCTAATTAGAATTCTTGGAAATCTCATGCGCCGTAAAGACAAATTTGACTATATTTTGGTTGAAACAACGGGCCTGGCCGATCCTGCCCCGGTGGCGCAAACATTCTTTGTTGACGATGAGATACAAGATCAACTTGAACTTGATGGAATTGTCACCCTGGTTGATGCGAAGCACGTGTGTATGCACATAGATACAAGCTCTGAGTGCAAAGAGCAAGTTGCTTTTGCTGATGTAATTTTGCTCAATAAGTGTGATCTGGTAAGCGAAGAAGATTTAGTTGCCCTGGAAGTGCGTATTCGCTCGATGAATGCTATGGCCAAAATTTACAGAACCAAAGATGCTGCAATTGAGATGGACAAAATCCTCAACGTCAGCGGCTTTGACCTCGATAGAGCACTTGCTGTTAAACCGACATTTTTGCAGCCCGAGTATCCATTCGAATGGGCCGGCATTTATGACTTTAATGGTAAGGGAGAATCGTTACTGCTTGACGATGGCCCTGACCCAAGTATGAATATTCTGCTACTTAGTGCCAAAGAGACAACAGTAGAGAGTATTAACGCGCTAGCCGAAGTTGCGGTGGGCCATTTCTCTAGTGACAGAATAAAAGTGGAGCCAGCCGGAAAAATTAGTGCTGTTGGTCAGGTCTATCAGTTAGACCTGATTAAGAAAGGCAGCAAAATGTTTGAACTTGCACCAGAAGAAGCCGGCAAATATGTACTCTTCATGCAACACAAGCCAGAAGAATTTGCACTTTCCATAGGCAATTTGACACCTTTGGCGTCAGTTGTTTACGACGCCGGTCACACTCACGATAGTGAAATCAGCTCGGTTGGAATTGAGGTGGAAGGTGATCTTGATCAAAAGAAATTCAACAACTGGCTGGGAGAACTGTTGCGCGAAAAAGGTACCGATATCTTCAGGATGAAGGGTATTGTCAGTATTTCAGGTGAAGAAGAACGCTTTGTCTTTCAAGGTGTGCATATGCTCTTTGATGGGCGACCAGATAGAGCCTGGGGTGATGAGGAACATTCAAACCAAATGATATTTATTGGCCGCAATTTAGACAGAAAAGAATTAGTGGAGGGCTTTAACTCATGCCTCGTAAAAAATCGCCAACTGAACTTACGCTAAGACCCCTGGAGCGAGACTGGTTGGCAGAGGGCAAAGACTACATCGGCGACCTTAGCTGGTCGCCGGATGGTACAAGAATTGTCCGGGCTGATGCCAGCGGAACAGTTTCGATTTTGGATGGCCGGACTGGTTCGGTTGTTAACGAGTGGCACGCTCACAAACTTGGTGCCTTAAAAGCGAAATGGTCTTCGACTGGAAAGTATTTAGCTAGCTGTGGCCAAGATGGTAAGGCCACGATTTACAACGGCTCTTCACTGGAGCTTTTGGCTGATATTGATCACGGTAACAACTGGGTGGAAAATCTGGTCTGGCATCATACGAAAGATATATTTCTCACTGGTGCCGGCAAAGATTTAAACCTGTGGAATGCAGATGGCGCATTGATTAAAGAATTTGCCAAGCATCCTAGTACCATTGCTGATGTTGCTTGGAACCAAGCTGCACCAGACCATTTTGCGACGAGCAGTTATAACGGGCCCAGGCTCTGGAATATCAAAGACTCTAATTACAAACGATTTTTCGAGTGGAAAGGGTCCTTGCTCAACATTTTGTACAGCCCTAATGGGAAAGTGCTGGCAGCGGGCTGCCAGGACGGAGCCGCCCATATCTGGCTCCTGCCCAGCGGCGAAGACCTATACATGAACGGTTACCCGACAAAGGTGCGCGAGCTCTCGTTTGACTCAAGCTCAAGGTATCTTGCTACAGGTGGTGGCACAGAAGTAATAGTTTGGGACTTTGCCGGAAAAGGACCGTCAGGCAGTACTCCTCTTGTGCTTCCAGGGCATGAGAGTTTTATATCAGTACTGGCTTTTGCGCCAAAGGGCTTAAAGCTAGCCAGCGGGGGGCTTGATGGGGAAGTTTTCATTTGGGAAATTGGAAACAACAAAGCACCGGTTTTGAATACTCGCGGCGACTCAGATGTTAGTACCTTAGCTTGGAGACCAGACGAAAAGGCCCTCGCTGTCGGTTTTGCCTCTGGAGAAACGATGCTGTTTACTACATAACGGCAAGAATTTCTGGTGATTTAATCTGCCCCTATTTTTGGCACAAGACCTGTTCGGCCACACATAAATAGTAGGCCAGTGATGATGCTAGTGGTTGCTATTAAGCCACCAACAATAGAGACCCAGCGGCTAGTCTTTGAAACCCTTCCATAGCCTTCGCTTATGAGTATCGCCAGGACAACACTTGAGCAAAGCATGCCAAAAATGAAGCTGGCAAGCATTGATAGACGCCGCGCAGCGCCAATCGCATCTTTGTGTATTCAGTGCTCTAAATGCGCGGATATCCGGCGGGGAGTTTACACGGCATATCGTACAGACATCCAAGTGGTGGCATTGAAATTGTGATGCGGGCAGGCAAGATTTTTCCAGTTTCGCTTAAAAATTTTCGCAAAACATTGATGTCTTTATAGTCAACCGTTTCAATATTATTAGCCACAAGCGGATCACTCTTCTTCCGCCTCAGCGGTTCTTTAATCCCATCTTTTCTTGTTTGCATAAAATGCCATCCCCTTTTTAATTTGTTCCACCCAATCGATTTGAACATATGATTGCTCTTCTTCGCGCTGCTCAAGCCAATTGCACGCCACTGTATAAGCTGCATCCATGTCAGATTGGGGGGCAAAAGCAGCCATACTCTCGTAACAGGAGTTGGCTATCTGAAGAGTCGCCAGATCGGTTTCGTCACTCATTTGGACGACGAAGCACCAGGAGAGTGCTTTGACGAAATCTTTTTTGACTTCTATACCGTTCATGTAAAGCTGTGCAAGAATTGCCTGAGCCGGCGACACTGAATTTTTTGCCGCTTTCTCAAGCCAGGCTATCGCTTGCTTGGAGTTACCCTGATTCATGTAAAGGCATCCCAGCGAAAACTGGGCGCCGGCATGGCCTTGATTGGCAGACTGCTCATACAACTGAATGCTGATCAAGTAATTAGCCTGGCAGCCAATTCCGTGTTCGAACATGAAAGCAAGAGAGCACTGGGCTTTCGCTGAATTCAGCGACGCCGCTTTGGAGAAGAAATAAAATGCAGCAGAAGTATTTTCTGCAAAACCTAGACCATTCAAATACAAGTAGCCCAAATAATAATTTGCTTCTGAATGACCATCACGAGCTGCAGAGGCTAGCCATCTCTTAGCTTTTGTTAGCGATTTCTGTGCACCAGAAACGCCGAACAAAAGTCTGTAACCGAGCTCGAATTTTGCTTGCAGATATCCAGATGAGGCGGCTTTTTCAAGCCAGAACACAGCAGAAATCAAATCACTTTTTTCTAGACCTGATCCGCTCTCAAACTTTTTGGACAATCTGTACTGGGATTGCCTATCACCAGCCCTGGCCGCTTTGATGCACCACTCAAATGATTTGCTCAGATTGCGCACATTGTCGCGACCGTCTTCATAAACTATCGACAGATAAAACTGTGAAGTGATATCGCCACTGGTAGCTTTTCTTTCCAGTCTTGCAATTTTGATTTGGTTTGCCATAGCAAATTTTCGCTCAGTTAAGCGCTTTCGACCAGAATTTAGACACCAAGAGAACTAGTTGCCTGCTGCTCTTGTGCAACTTCACTCAAATATTTGATATTCCATTCAGGGAAAGGATCAACAAATGTTTTCCAAAATTCAGGGCCCTTGATCATTTCATCATTAGAAAGCAGGCAGTCATTAAGTTGGGCTCTGAGCCACTCTTCATTCATTTCGATACCGATTACAACAAGCTGCTGGCGGCGGTCTCCAAATGGTTCTTCCCAACTGTCTTTAACATCGCGCAAAAGAAGAAGATCCTGGGGCCAGCGTTCTTTTTCCATTGCTGCATAGAACATTGCTCCTGGCTCGATTCGACAAACGCCGCCGGCTTGCGACCATTCTATTGAATAGTCCATGCGCGTTGCCGACCAGAGAAAGCCCTTTGAGCGAATCACACCGTCCCAATCGGCGTCAAGAAAGGCCCTGAGGCGACCGGGATGCATTGGTCGTCTTGACGTATAAACGAAATTTTTTATTCCGTATTCTACCGATTCAGGCACATGGCTACCACGCAGCTCTTTAAGCCAACCAGGGCTTTCTGCGGCACGATCAAAATGAAAAAGTTCTGTATTTAGAATACGAGAAAGTTGAACCAGTCCAAATTCAGAGCGGATGATCTGCGCATCAGGATTGAGGTGGTGAAGGATTTTTGTAAGCCGATTTAAATTATTTTTTGAAACCAGGTCGGTCTTATTGACGATAATGACGTTGGCAAATTCTATCTGGCTGATTAGCAAATCGCTGATCGTGCGCGAGTCTTGCGCATTCAACTCAAGCCCTTTGTCAATCAGTGCTTGACTCTCCAGATAGTCATCGAGGAAGTTCATAGCGTCCACAACAGTGACCATGGTATCGAGGTTAGCTACTTCAGAAAGTGAGATACCATCTTGATCGGTAAAGACAAATGTCTCGGCTACAGGCATAGGTTCAGATATGCCTGTAGATTCAACAAGCAAATAATCAAAACGACCTTCTTTCGCCAGCCGTGTAATTTCGATCAGGAGATCTTCGCGCAGGGTACAGCAGATGCATCCATTCGACATCTCAACAAGTTTTTCGTCAACGCGACTTAAGTTGGCCCCTTGCTGCACCAACTTAGCATCAATATTTATTTCACTCATATCGTTGACTATTACAGCAACCTTGAGACCGTCTCGATTGTTTAGAATATGATTGAGCAGCGTAGTCTTACCCGCACCGAGAAATCCTGACAAAACTGTTACTGGTAGCTTCTTCATAGCACTCCAAAGATCGACAAGCCGCATTTGCCTACTAATGGCGTAAATGAGCACGAGGGCGGCACACGATAGCCATGTGCAACCCTCATCAAAAACGATCAGAGCCAGATCGTTTTTGAATTCGGTTCATTCGCTAAAGTCGCGACTTATTGATAATAAGTTATCACTATCATTAATGTCAATGTATCAAGCGGAACAGATGTCGCATAAACCAAAAAGGAGAACTTCACAGGGCCTAAGCGTATCGGATAAAATATGGTGATTGCAAAGCTAATGATAATAGATTATCATTAAGTGAAAGTCAACCGGTATCAGACGGTTATGTTG
>JADYXQ010000006.1 GCA_021772135.1 Candidatus Obscuribacter sp. | reverse complement strand
GGCGGCTGCCTACTCCGGTTACGAAGTCATCCTCAAGGACATCGACCAGGCTGCGCTCGACAAGGGCATGGCCGGCATCAAGGCTTTGTTCGATGGTCTGGTGGCGAAGCGCAAGCTTTCGCAGGCCGAAGCTGACACCAAGTATGGTGCCATCAAGGCCACCACCAACTACGCCGACATGGCCAACTGCGACCTCGTGATTGAGGCTGTGGTTGAGAAGATGGTAGTGAAGAAGGCGGTGCTGAAGGAGCTGGAGAAGGTTATCTCCAAGCCCTTCGTTTTCGCTTCCAACACCTCCTCTCTCTCGGTTGACGAAATGGCCGCTTCTGCGCGCACACCGGCAAACGTCGTCGGTCTGCACTTCTTCAACCCTGTGCACAAGATGAAGCTCATCGAAGTGGTGCGGGCGAAGGACAGCTCCAGCGAGACCGTCGCCCTGGCTCAGGCCTTCGGCATGCGGCTCGGCAAGACAACTGTCGTCACCAACGACGGTCCGGGCTTTGTGGTCAACCGTGTGCTTTCGCCGTACATGAAGGAAGCGTTCACGCTCCTTCTGGAAGGCGTTCCGGCAGACGACATCGACAAAGCTGCCACCAAGTTCGGTATGCCCATGGGCCCGATCGCGCTGATGGACGAAGTCGGTCTCGACATCGTTGCTCACGTGATCAAGGTGATGCACGCTGCTCTTGGCGACCGACTGGCACCGCCGGCGATGATCGAAACGATCAGCGCCGCCAAGCTGCTCGGTAAGAAGGGTGGCAAGGGTCTCTATCTGTACGATCCCAAGACGGGTCGTCGTGCCGGTATCAACCCCGACATCGCTGCCGCCATCACCGCCAAGCCAAAGGGGATGACCATCGGCGCCATTCAGGATCGTCTGTTCCTGCCCATGGTGAACGAAGCGGCTCTCTGTCTGCAGGAAGGCGTCATCACCGATCCTTCGCAGCTCGATCTGGCCATGATCTACGGTACGGGCTTTGCTCCGTTCCGTGGCGGTGTGCTGGGTTACGCTGATGAGGTCGGCATTCGTACGATTCAGCAGAAGCTGCAGTACCTCTCGCAGGTGGCTGGTGACAACTACAAGCCGGCTCAGCTGATTGTGGATATGGCTCGCAAGGGTGAGTCGTTCTACAAGTAAAAAGAAATTTTTCGGGGGAGCGGACAGCAATTCGGCTGTTCGCTCCTCTTTTTTTCTACTTTTATTTTTTTGTTTTGCTGTGAGACTATAGAATGTAGTAGAAAATTGAGAAAGTGAGTTGGGCTGCGGCTCGGCGAAGAAATAATGAGCAACGAAGAAAGAGGGTTTCTGGTTTTTTTTAATGCCATGATGGAAAAGCAAATTGTTTAGCTAATGGAAAACTTCAGCTACAGGATGTGCGGCAGTACAGTGATGTTTTTTCATGAAGAGAACCAGCCTGCGCTTTCGGTAGCACCAGATTTCATCTAAGTTCTCGTCGTCGTCGAACGCCCACGTGTTATCTGGTGGTCCGAGAAGAGCGCCTAGCATTTGCTCGTCGGCCCACGGGCCTGTATCGTTCTATGTTTGCCAGTCCTTGCTTCTTCTCAACGATGCAAGGACAATTGGGGCTTGCGAAGAACCAATAGATCGAAACGTAATTTATATAACTGTAAGCCAGGGCGAGTAAACTAAACGCGCTTAAAACAATAGTCAGGCGCAATGGTGCACCGTGCAAGGTGATTAGTGCTGCTGCTGCGCGATGGGATCGCTGGTTCTGGTGCCAACGGCGCATAACTATCAGGTTTTTTGCGTCGCTTTTCATGCTTGATACTTTAAGGCTCAGCCAGACTATGTCTATGTTGAAATCACGGCTTATATGGCCCCTTGAGCTGCTTTCATTGGGCATTCTAAAGCTGCTAGCATTCAGCGCGCTAAGTGTGAGGCCGAACATCACGCCAGCTATGCCATTGTCTGTGGTATCAGACTAACGCCCGTCTACGCCCGTTTTTAGTTTGAGATCCGCTTAACCACTTTACTGCCGAGTTCGGCTTGAAATGCGGGCTTAAGCAGATTTGATGTCATGAACAAAGGTTGGCAATAACTGTAGATCGTTAGAAAAATGAGAGCAGCAGCCAGTCTACTTTAGTTATTCCATCTCAGCTTAACCTCTTACGCGCCTGTTACGAAGTTGAATATACAGATCAATAACGGCTATCTGATAGTTCTATATCTCTTCTCTTTAACTTCCGCCAAGCAAGTAAAACCCATCAATCAACCTTACTTCTCTATCTCTTCCATCACCTCACCCGTGATCTGAAGAACGCCTGAGAAATTTGCGTTGCGTTTTGCTTGCCCGAGTTTTAACAACTAACCACAGAGAGGCGTCATGAATGATATGACCAACGCGCTGACGTGGAAACGACTCTATGCCATAGGCAAACCCTTTTGGGTGTCCTCGCAGAAAGGGCGCGGATTTGCATTGCTAGCCGCAGTGTTGATCTTGCTATTCGGTGTTTCCACCGTCAATGTCTACGTAAACTACATAGCCGGCCGCTTCGCTACTGCTCTGCAGGCGAAAGACGTCAGCCAGTACTATGTTCTCTTGTTCACTTATGCCGGCGCTCTAGTAGCGGCGACACCGATTATTATTTACTACCAGTTCTTGCGCACTAAGTTGTCGCTGGTCTGGCGTAAATGGCTCTCGCAGCACCTGATCAGCAAATACTTTGCTAATCGTGCCTATTACAAAATCAGCTTCGACCCCACCATCGACAACCCCGATGAGCGACTGACGCAAGACGTTGAAACTTTCTGCAATTCTGCCGTAGGTTTGTCTATCGCCGTGCTCGATGCCGTGATTACTGTGATCACTTTCGTCGGCGTTCTGTGGACGATTTCAGTCAGCCTCACTTTTGTAGTGGTGCTCTACTCGCTCTTCGGTTGCTTGCTCACTCTCTGGATTGGCCGTCGCTTAGCTGATTTGCAATTTCAGCACACCAAGCTGGAAGCAGATTTGCGTTACAACATGGCCGAAGTTCGTCGCGAAGTCGAGTCAATCGCCTTCTACAACGGCGAACGCAGAGCCAAGCTCACCGTCTTTCGCTCTGTGCGTGAAGCAATCGGCAATCTCGAGCTGATGATGATGCTGAACCGCAACCTTGGTTTCTTCACCACCAACTACAACTCGCTGGTTATGCTCATTCCTGCTGCCATCATCGCGCCGCTCTACTTTGCCGGCGACATGCAGTTTGGTGACATTACCAGAGCCGGTATGGCTTTTGCGCAGGTCTTTGGTGGAATGACCTTGATGATCGGTCAATTCATCGGCATCAGTGCCTTCACCGCTAACATCAATCGCCTGGGTTCATTCCTCGAGTCGATGGATCTGTTGCAAAAAGAGCACGGCAATCCGAACTCTAGCGGCAACATTACAATGGTGCCGTCTACCCGACTGGCCCTGAACGACCTTTCTGTGGTCAGCCCTGATACCACCAGAATGCTGATCGCGTCTTTGACCCTGGTCATTTCAGCGGGCACCAGACTTCTCATCAGCGGCCCTAGTGGTGCTGGTAAGTCGTCATTGCTGCGCGCTATCGCCGGTCTGTGGAACAAAGGCAGCGGCACCATCGAGAAGCCATCGAAAGACAAACTGATGTTTCTGCCGCAAAGGCCGTTCGTCAGCAAGTCAACGCTGCGTAAGGCGCTTTGCTATCCGAAAACTATCAGCAAAGAGTCTGACGCACAGCTGCTCAGCCTGCTCAAGTTGGTCAACCTGCCCAATCTGGCTATGCAAAGTGGTGGTCTCGATATCGAGCACGACTGGCGCGACAAGCTCTCCCTCGGCGAGCAGCAACGCTTGAGTTTTGCCCGAGTGATTCTTGCCAAACCCGAGTATGTGTTTCTCGACGAAGCCAGTTCGGCCCTCGACGCCGACAACGAGAAGCTGCTCTACACGCTGCTCGGCACGTTCGGTTCAACTGTGATCAGCGTTGGTCACAGAGACAGTTTGCTTGCGCACCACACCATGGTGCTCGAGCTCAAAGGTGACGGAACCTGGTCGGTGCGCGCTCTATAGCGCCATGACCGGCTCCGAACATTTCTATTTTGACCTCAGGCCGCGCCTGGGTTCACCGAATCATGACCTCTAACAACTGGAACACAGTTATGAAAACCCAAATTGAGAAAGAGGCTCCTGGCTGCCCCACAAGGCGTCGCCAACGAGGCTTTGCCAATGCAGGAAAGAGACTACGCCATGCCATCGGGCATAACGTCAGCGCCAGCGACAACATGATGCTGGAGCGCGTACAGCGTGCTCATTTCCAATATTTTCTAGACTTTCAAGACAAGACCACCGGGTTGATCCTCGACCGTACGCGCATTGATGGCCCTGCCACCATTGCCGGTGTCGGATTCGCCCTCAGCGCTTACGGTGCCGCTGTGGAACGCCTCTGGGTGAGCCGCGCCGAAGCAGTGGAATACACTCTGCGAGTGCTGCGCAATCTCTGGTCTGTGCCGCAAGGCGACAGCGCCACTGGTGTGAACGGCTACCGCGGTTTCTTCTACCACTTCCTCAACCCCGCCACCGGCGAACGCGCCACTTCACCCAAGTTCTGGAATTCAGAACTCTCCACCATCGACACGGCGCTGCTCATGGCCGGTGTCAGGTTCGCGCGATATTTCTACCTCGGTAAGTCTGCCGCAGAGGCCGAAATACGCGACCTCAGCGACAATCTCTACAACCGTGTGGAGTGGAGCTGGATGGTGCGCGACAACGGTCTGATCGGACACGGATGGAGCCCCGAAGGTGGGCTTATCCCCAGCGTTTACTCAGGTTACAGTGAAGCACCACTGCTTTATCTGCTGGCAATGGGTTCTGCTACTCAGGCTGCTCCTGCAGCTTCATGGAGTGCGCTTCTGGCCAAACCGATCGTCGCTCACTACAAAGGCAAGCCTTATGTGAGCATGCCTGGTCAGCCGCTCTTCTGCTACCAGTACCCACATTGCTTTATCGACTTTCGCGGTATTCGCGATGAGCTCAATCGCTCGCTCGGTATCGACTATTTCGAAAATAGCAGGCGAGCAACACTGGCTCAGCATCAGTATTCTGTCGAGAACCCTCAGGGCTTTCGCGGCTACGATGCTTTGAACTGGGGGCTGACTGCAAGCGACGGCCCAGGCGACGCCACCAAAGTAATCGACGGAGTCGAACGCAAGTTTTCCTGGTATCGCGAACGCGGTGCTCCGGAAGGCTTCGATGACGGCACCATCGCTCCCACGGCGGCTGTAAGCGCCATTCCGTTCACACCCAGCCTGACGCTGCGCACCATGCGGCACTGGCTCAAGGTTCGTCCGGAACTCTTCGGAATGCATGGCTTCGCCGATGCATTCAATCCGACTTTCAATAACCATTTGCCTTCCGGCTGGGTTGACCCAGAGCGCGTCGCCATCGGCCAGGGGCCAATTGTGCTCATGATCGAGAACTATCGCTCGGGCCTGATCTGGAGGGTGATGCGTCGCGACCCCGCCATGAAAAAGGCTCTTGCGCAAGCAGGGTTTCAGGCCGGGCCCCAACGTTAACCGAGATATGGAGAACATTATGAACGCACAAAACAAGCAAGCATACGTATTTCCGAAGTTCAACGCCAGGCGCAGCCCTGTGCCGGTGCGCCGTTACAACCTGCCGAAAGACTTCGTTTTCGGCGCTTCCACATCGGCCTACCAAATCGAAGGTGCTATTGATCCCGGCACCACCGGCCGCGGCCGCTCGATTTGGGAAGACTATTTCGCCGCTCGTCCGCACATGGACAACGGCGAAGTAGCATGCGATCACTACAATCGCATGAAGGAAGACGTGGCCATGATCAAGCGCATGGGCCACAAGGTCTATCGCTTCTCGGTCTCCTGGCCGCGCATCATGCCAGACGGCACTGGTGCGGTGAACGAGCAGGGTCTCAAGTTCTACTCTGACCTGGTCGATGAGCTGCTGGAAAGCGGCATCGAGCCATACCTCACTCTCTATCACTGGGACCTCCCCAGTGCCATGGAGAAGCTGGGCGGTTGGACGAGCCGGGCTGTGGCCGCGCATTTCGCTGACTTCGCCGAAGTAGTGCTGCGCCGTCTTGGTGACCGGGTGAAGAAGTGGTGCACATTCAACGAGCCGGAAGTAATTGTCGCCGGTTACATCGGTGACGGTCTGGCTCCTGGTTTGAGCAATCCCAAACTGCGCGTCATTGTCGCCCACAACCTCATGGTGGCACACGGCCTGGCGGTGAAGCGCATTCGCTCGCTCGACACTGCGGAACGTCTCGACGTCGGCATTGTCGTCAACCTGGTGCCTGTGGAACCGGCTACAAAATCTGCAACCGTTGCCGCACGCAAGATGTGGCAGCGCAACTATGCCATTTATCTCGATGGCATTTTTCACGGCAAGTATTCGCAAGTGGTGCTCGATGAAGCGGCCGCTACCGGGGCTGTGATCACCGACGAAGACATGGCTTTGATTAGCCAGCCTCTCGACTATCTGGGCATCAACTGGTATCTGCGACTTGTGGTCAATCGCCAGGGGCGGGTGGTGAAGTTGCCTGGTGCGGAAGAGACTTTGATGGGCTGGGAAATCTGTCCGGCGGCTCTTTCGCGCATGCTCTTGAGCATGAACAAAGAGTACAAGCTGCCTCCCATCTACATCACCGAAAACGGTGCGGCGCTGGCTGACACCGTTTCTGACGACGGCGTGCACGACAATCGGCGCATGCTGTACACTCACGAGCACCTCAGCGCTATCGAGCTTGCCATCGCCGGCGGTGTCGACATGCGGGGCTATTTCGCCTGGAGCCTGATGGACAACCTGGAATGGTCGCTCGGTTATTCCAAAACATTCGGCATGGTCCACGTGGATCGCAAAACCATGGTGCGCACCGTCAAGGACAGCGGCATGTGGTACAGCGCCATGATCAAGGCCAACAAAAGAGCCGAGGCTAACAAACGAGCTAAGAGCGCTCGCTAACTGCTCCGCCGACTCATAACAATGAGCGGTTCAACTGTGCGGCTTAAAAGAGCGCCAGGGTCTGGTCTTCACTTTCGCTGAACCGCGCGAACTTAGTGCACTTTTGATTGATTGGAGCGATAATTACGCTTGCAATTATCAGGTGCAGATTAAGTGCGGTACCAGTGAGAAATGGACCAACACTGATACCATTATCGGTGCGCTAGGTGGCCGCCAATATTTGCGTTTGCCCGATTGCGACATCAAGGCACTGCGTCTTGTGTTGCGTCGGTCGAACGCTGGTAACGGCTATGGTATTCGCCAGATTCGCTTCATGGGCTTAGGTTATGCGCCCAGCGCCAATGAGTTCTGGCGGAGGATTGCCAGAGATCATCCGCCGGGATTTTTTTCGCGCTATTTCGACAACGAGCAGTCTTTCTGGACTGTTGTCGGCGTCAGTGGTGGAAGGCAGGAAGTAATCATCAATGAAGAAGGCTTGCTTGAAGTCGGTCGTCAGACTGCTTCTATTGAGCCCTTCATTCACAGTGGCGGCGAGCTTCTCACCTGGAGCGGCGCCAAGCACGAACAGCGTTTAGAAGATGGCTATCTGCCCATCGCCATCGTCACCAGAGAGCACGAGAAATTTGCCCTCGAAGTGAAAACCTTCGCCGTGGGCCCACGCGAAGATGCCACTCTCTATGCGCGTTATACCGTGCGCAACACCTCGCTCGTGCCGCAGAAAGGTAAGCTGTTTCTCGCCATCAGGCAATTTCAGGTCAATCCGCCCTGGCAATTTCTTAACCAGCCTGGCGGACACTCACCGATTTACGCCTTCACTCACTGCGATGACACCATCTATGTGAACAACGACTTGAAGGTGATTACGCTTACCCCGACCGATGGCTTTGGTGCCACCACGCTTTCGACCGGTGACATCGTTGAGCATCTCAATTATGGTCTGCTGCCGGAATATGGTGGTATGGCCGACTGCCGCGGATATGGCTCTGGCGCGCTCATGTACGAGTTTGAGCTGGACGGTGGCGAGGAGCAGACTTTTGATATCGCCATGCCTTACACCCGTCACTCAGGCTTGCAAAAAGCCGACAGTGCGTTGCGTGCAGCCAAGCGAGAATGGCATGAGAAGCTCGATAACGTCGGTATCAAAATTCCGGCGGCTCCTGAGCTGATTGATACCATCAAGAGTCAGCTAGCCTACATTCTCGTCAATCGCGACGGCCCGGCCATTCAACCAGGCTCGCGTTGCTATCGTCGCACCTGGATTCGCGACGGATCGCTGACGTCGGCAGCACTGTTGCAGCATGGATTTGTTGCCGAAGTGCGTGAGTTTATCGACTGGTTCGCGCCGTTTCAGTACGACACTGGCAAGGTGCCGGGTTGCGTCGATAAGCGCGGCTCTGACCCAACACCAGAGCACGACAGCCATGGTGAGTTCATCTACATGGTAATTTCTAGCTTTGGTGAAGAATTCGATGGCTTTCCACAGCATCGATTTCATTCCTGGCGCTGCCGACCTTGGCGACCTCGACCCCACTTCTACAACCATCGGGCTGGACCCAGTGGGAGTGCTTTCGGCATTGCCGGAAGAACTGAAAGCCACCTTCGCTCGTTACTGGAAATTCTTTCAGGAGCGGCGCGATGGCCTGGTAGAGTGGGATGCCTACACGCCTTACGAGTGGCGTAGCGTCGGCTCCTTTGTGCGCCTCGGCGAGCTGGAAAAAGCTCACTCGGCCATCGATTATTT
>JADYXQ010000069.1 GCA_021772135.1 Candidatus Obscuribacter sp. | reverse complement strand
TTCTCTGGGTACTGCCTGCATCTCTTACTCCTGAGCCCAATTTCGATAATCTCGCCGCAGTGCAAAAACCGCATGCGCCGCTGCTCTTAATTCATGGCGACAAAGATCAGATTTTGCCCATGAGCTATAGCGAAACTCTATTTGCAAAAGCCTTAGCGCCAAAGCAGCTCTATATCGGCCATGACGAAGGCCATAACGATATTGGTTTAAAGAATGCCGCAGGATTAACAGAGGCTGTGAAAAAATTTGTTGACTCCGCTGGCTAAAGCACAAACTCAGGCACAATAAGCTCATCATAAATGCCCTGTTCATAGGCTTTCTGGAAGAATACGCGCACAGCCTCGCGCCCGCGTTCACCGCAATCGACAGTGAGATCACTGACATACATGCTGACAAATTTGTCGGCCGTAGCAAGGTCCATATCGCGGGCAAAAGACATGGCGTATGCCAGCGCTTCGCTGCGGTGCTCTAAGGCGTAAACCACAGAACTTTTAAAAAGATTGGCCGCTTTCTGCATCATCTCTTCGCCCAGATCTTTGCGCACGGCATTGCCACCGAGAGGCAAAGGCAAGCCCGTTTCTTCTTGCCACCAGACACCAAGGTCGACAATTTTGGTCAAACCTTCTTGGGCATATGTAAGCTGGCTTTCATGAATAATCAACCCTGCGCCTACTTTGCCGCTCAAGACTTGCTCGACAATTTGATCGAAAGGTACCGAGACAACTTTGAGATCGGGCTGCCAGAGACGCATAGTCAGATAGGCCGAAGTTTCTAAGCCGGGAATAGCAACTGTAAGGTTTTTGAGATCTTCTCTGGTGGTGCCCGGTGGTGCCACAACCATGGGGCCATAATCTTCACCCATGCTGGAGCCACAGCAAAGCAGCTTGTAAAGCCCACGTACTCGCGGATAAGCGGCAAAAGAGATGGCCGAAACTTCATACAGGCCTTGCAGCGCCTCTTGATTGAGGGTCTGAATGTCTTTCATAACTTGATTGACTTTGACGCCTGCGGTGGGCACTTTGCCGGCATGAAGGCCGTAGAACATGAATGCATCGTCAGTATCAGGGCTGTGGGCAATGGTGAGCTCTTGCACTTTCTGCGCCGGAATTACCATTTTTTCGCTTCCTTTATCTGTGTCAGCCAGTCACAGCTAGATTTTCCCTCTTTTTGCCTCACATAATATAGATATGAGCAATTTCAAAGGAACAGTGCTATTCTCAACCCGCTTTATTAGAATCATGTTTTTCACGAGGAATTTCGTATGAAAGTGTTAACTGCAGCCAGCCTTGCCCTTTTTTCATTTGTCAGCATCAGCTCTTCTCAAGCTGCCGAGTATCCAAAAGTTTACGATGCCAATTATGAATGTCAGGCCGGTGCTTCAAAAACCTCAATGCGTCTGACTTCGGACGGTAAAGGTAAGGTGCGTAGCGAGAGTAAAACTTCCGCCTACAAAATGGTCTCGATTTTAGATTATCCGGCCAAAACCACCTACGCCATTATGGACGCCCAAAAGTCCGTCATGAAAATGCCTTTGAAAGACGCTTATGTAGGTACTGTCGGCGAAGTACTTAAAACGAAAAAAGCAGCCAAAGATCTTGGCACCAAAAATATCGGCGGTCGCCTTTGTCGTGGCTGCAGCTACACTGAAAAAGGCACGGATACTGAAATGTGGGTCGATGAAGCCAATCAACTGCTAGTTAAAAGCAATAGCAAAACCGGCAACATGTCCACCAGTATGACTCTGATCAGCGCTAACACTAATGCGCCTGCTGCTGCACTCTTTGACATTCCGAAGAATTACAAAATCACTGCCCTTCAATAACTGGTGGCCCACTCCAGCGGTTGCTCCAGACTGAGGTCCGGCGGCACTACAGGCGACTCATAGAGCCGCTTCAGAGTGTTAATATCACGCTGACCGATGGGCGAAAATTTCACTGATGCAGCTTTACCCGCCACCTGCGGTGAGGCTGCATTTGTGTTTGAGCTGCCGCTATCGGCGGCGTACATCAAATCAGATAACTTATCTGATTTACCAAAGAGCCCCAGCGCATGACCAACTTCACGGGTAAAGACTAAAGGCAAAGTGCGCTCAGCAATTGCATTAGGGTAAAAACTTGGACGCAATAAATAAATCCAGACCCTCATTTGACCGCCGGCGATACCGAGCCTGGTGACACCAAGAGCCTTTGGCGGCAGCTGATTTACCCATAAAACATCTACATTGGCCGGTTCACTGGGCAGGGCTATTTTAACCGGCACATATTGATCCCAGCGGGCGATTACCGCCTCTAAATTACGCTGCCATGATTCTGGAGATCCGGCCGGCAAGCGCACTTTCACAGGGAAACGCAACCAATGTGCGTAAACCGCAGCACCGCCGGCAGTATTAAAACACTTGATGGCGGCGAGATAATCACCGCTGCTTTGATCATAAACTAGAGAATTAGCCACCGCACCGGCATCGATTGTCAGACCTAGTGTGCGAGGCGGTGCACTGACATTGTTAGCGGGAGCCTGAGTCCAGGCGGGCACTGCGTTAGGCACAGGAGATGGAGATGGTGACGGGGCGGGAGAGGAACCGCCATTTTGTTTCGGCAGACCATAAGCACGAGGGGAAAAATTAGGTTGGTTAGACCAGTTTTGCGGCATCGCCACTTGTCCCGGCGGTAAGTGTTTACTGGCGATTGGAGTTGTGGAGACGCCGTGTTGGGGCTGTTGAATCGGTTGAACAGGCTGCTGCGGCGGCAGCACCGCTATCGGCGCGGGATAACCCTGGCCCCCAGGAACAGCAGGGTATGCATTGGCAGGGGGCTGGCCACCACCAAAGGCGCTACCACCAAGTAATTTTTGCTCCAGTCTGGCTATGCGTTCGGTCGACTGCCCGTCCTTGCTTCCGCCAAGAACTTCTTTTTCCAGGTGTTCAAGACGATCAGGCACTTCGTGTTCAGGATATGTATTGCCAAATGCCTGTCTTTCCAACCGGCTCACTCGCTCTTCGTCAGCCGGGTTGAGGGGCTCCTGCGGCAATTGGTCAAGCACCGGAACCTGCGGCTGCAAGCTGTTCAAAGGCCGACCCTGAATTGGCGACATATTATCCGCCGGCGACTTTTGTGCCTCCGGTGGTGGTGGCGCGTCCAGCTTGGCTGCAGAAGGGTCGATGGCTTTGAGCACTGGCTGCGCCCCACTTGATGCGGCGTGCAGCGGCATCTGGTTAAGCGTTTGCAGCAACATGATGCAAAGCAAAGGCGCATATCTCTTTAGCAAGTAAGCAAATCCTCTTTGAGCTCGCCCCCAAGCCTTAAACTTGCTTGCAGATCAAGAATCGGCTCAGTCAAAACAGGAGTGAAAGCCGTTTCAGGATGTTGCACCACTTCCATGAGAATTTTATGAATGGCGGGGTCGAGTTCCTTCAAAAGTTTGCGACTTTCCGGCACCGAAAATGCCGCTACGCTTTCCGCCCAGTATTCAAACTTGCTCGCCTTGGCATAACCCGAGACAAACATGCGATTAGGCACGTATTCAGGTCGGCAAATTTCCGAGCCACCTTCATAGGTATTAGGTACAGGACACATTTTCACTGAGCGCTTAAGCCTGGCAATATAAAGTTCGTCAACGCGGTTTTGCAATGCTTGAGACAGACAAAATTGCAACTGGTGCCCAAATTCGTGTGATACCACAAGATTGATGCGCACTTCTACATAAGGCTGCACTCTGGTTGATACCACTGCCAGTGAGCCGAATCTTTTGAACAAATCGATATCACGATCAAATTCTTCCACATCAAGATCAACCATGCCTGATCGCACACGGGTAACACCAGCTGCGCCGTGTTTGACATTGCCGAGAGCGGCATTGCCTTCGCTCTTTCTCACTACTTGCAAAATGCCGCTGGTGGCCCAGATATTGAGGCTGTCCACCACATATTTTTTCTGGGTCATACTGAGCTTATCGAATTCTTGGAAATAACGAATAATCTCGTTTTCACCATATGACTTATCTTTGCGCACCAGGGGCCGAGCCCATTCATAGCGCCAGGCCGAACCATCAGAGCGCACGCCGTCAAAATACAAATTGAGAGTGGCGCTTTCATCTAGCTCACGCCGCGCTACTTTTGTATGATGATCGCGCACAACTACTTTGCCAGTGTCTTCAAACTCACCCACCAACTGATGATCTTCAGTGGCTATGCGACCGTTCAAAACATTGTAGGTACAGCCGTTATATCGTAATTTGCCGGTTGGTCCGCCATATTCTGAATTAGGTATGACCAGTTCGACGCCGCGCGAATCGGTGCCGCGAAAAATACAGCCTTCTAGGTCGTCTATCAGTCGCCACTGCGAATCTTCAGTGTCGGGCGAATTGCCGTTTTTTAAGAGACCATCTTCATAGAGAAATCCTACTACCGTGTCTTCAAGAAAGACTTTGCCAAAATCGACCACGAGCACATTGCCGCCCAGTTCTAAAAAACCGCTGGGTCCAAAGAGCCGTTCTTGATCGCCTGATTTATCTGTTGCGGTTACCACTTGCACAGCTGCCGCCTTTCGCTCTGAGAGCCGCACTTAACATTGTGAGACAACTGCTTGAGATCCCAAACCGGGGTTTCGACAGTGACTAATTGCTCGGAATTACCCTCGATGGCGCACCAGGCTGCGTTTAGACGCTTTTCAGCAAGTGTCGCACTGGCTGGTAATAAAAGCACTGAGCCACTCCTCTGCTAACAACCGGTAAAATCTAGTTCAAATGTTTGCAGAAACCCAGTATAGCTAATCTTATTCGATAACATGCAGGCTAATATTGTCTCTATGCAGTTGTAAATAAACGTTGGCAGTCATACTGGCCAGTCACGGGTCGGTCGGTTTTGGAGCATTATTTTTGAACGCCGGCGGAAAACAATTATCGGTAATGCAGGTCGTACTGGCTACGGCCCTCGGGGTCGGCATCGGCCTGGTGGCCATGGACGGCATCAAAACCTTCTATGGTAAAACACCTCTAAGTGGGCAGAGCGGCAGCCCAAATCTGGCGCAGACCCAATCCAGTACTGATGCTGACACCAAGCCCGTAGCCAATAAAGGCATCGACTTAAACGATTTCAGCCTCTGGCCTAAGCTGGACAGCCGTATGAACGTGCTACTCATGGGCCTCGACAGCAATGGCCGTGACACCGAGCGCTTTACCGGTTGCCGCTCCGACACAATGATGTTGGCCAGCCTTGATCCAGAAAGCAAAAAAGTGTCACTGATCTCCATTCCACGCGACTCGCGAGTGCGCATAGCCGACAACCATGGTGTGGAAAAAATTAATTCGGCCCATGCCATCGGCGGGCCAGAACTGGCAGTGAAGACTGTCAGCGAAGATTTTGGCGTGCCTGTGGACCACTATATTGTCATCGATGTTCAAGGGCTGAAAAAAGTTTTTGAAGTTTTAGGGCCGGTAGAGATATTGATAGAAAAGCCCATGCATTATAGAGACCGGGCCGGTCGTCTCAATATTGCCCTTGAACCGGGTGTGAACAAATTAGACGCCGCGCAGTTGGAAGAATATGTTCGCTACCGTCATGACGCCAAAGGCGATATCGGTCGCATCGACCGGCAGCAGTGGTTTATGCGTCAGGTGAAAAAGAAACTGGAAGAGCCTCAGGTGTTGCTTAAACTGCCCGAGCTCTGCAAGCTGGCCAAAGAATATGTACGCACAGATTTAAGCGTGCAAGACATGCTCAAACTGGCTGGCTTCAGTAAACAAATTCAGCCCAATAAAATTCAGACCGCCATGTTGCCGGGCGAAGCAGTCACCATTAGTGGTGGCAGCTACTGGGTGCCTCATCCGGAAGCCAGCGCTCTGGTTTTGCACCGTCTAGCCGGTGCGCCACAATCGGTAAGCATCATTGCCGCTAATACTGGAGCCACTGTTCATGGACATTCCAGCGACGAAGCCATGGCCAGTGAAACCGTAACCAACGACGATCTGACAGCGGAGTATTCCGCTGCCTATGCAGCCAAAGCACCGTCGGTAATTATCAAATACGGCAAGGGCGGCGAAGGGGCAGCAAAAAATTTAGAAGGCCGTTTGAAAGAAAAGGGCTACAACGTCAAATATCAGCAACGCGGCGATCTGGCCGACTGTCAGCACGAGCAAGTAATCGAATCGAGTTACCGCGCCGACGACGACTTTGTTGCCAAATTAAAGGAAGCAGTGCCTGAACTTGAAAGTTATGCCGTGGTTGTTCATTTAGAAGCTCGTGCGCTTTCAGACTTTGTTGTAGTGGTCAGCCCCACAACTGTAATTGCAGCACCACCGCCGGCAATACCTGCCGCCATTGAAACGGCTAAAGTGGGGCCCATTCCAAGCAATTCATTTTAAAAGAATCATTTTAATAAACCCAAGAGGTCCTCATGACTGAGGTCAAAACCAACATAGAGTTAGATACAGATTTGCGTCCGCATAATTTCGGCGCCGGGCCAGCCGCACTGCCACCGGCGGTGTTAAAAGTGGCCCAGCAAGAGATGCTCGACTGGCACGGCTCCGGCATGTCGGTGATGGAAATGAGCCATCGCGGTAAAGAATTCGGCCAGATTGCTGAAGAAAGTGAAGCCGATTTACGCGAGCTTTTAAACATTCCGGCAAATTATAAAGTGCTCTTTTTACAGGGCGGTGCCACCAGCCAATTTGCCATGGTGCCTTTTAATTTGTTACGCGGAAAAGCTACAGCCGATTATGTCAACACGGGCTTCTGGTCGGAACGCGCCATCGCTGAAGCAAAAAAATATTGCACAGTAAAAATCGTTGCTTCTGGCGAAAGCGGCAAGTACAGAGATATTCCAGAACCCAGCTCATGGCAGCACGACAGCCAGGCCGCCTATTTGCACTACACCGCTAATGAAACAATTCACGGCGTTGAATTTCATCACACACCAGAAGTGGCGGGCGACCAACTGCTTGTTAGTGATATGTCGTCAAATATTCTTTCGGCAGCAGTTGAAGTGAGCAAATTTGCCCTTATTTATGCCGGTGCGCAGAAAAATATTGGTCCATCTGGTCTCACCATCGTAATTGTCCGAGAAGACCTACTCGGTCAAGTGGTGCCTTTCGCCCCTTCATTGTTTGACTACAAAACCCTTGCTGCCAATGGCTCCATGGCTAATACTCCGCCGACTTACGGCTGGTACATTGCCGGACTGGTCTTAAAATGGCTCAAGGAGAAAGGGGGTGTGGAAGCCATAGCGGCTCTCAATAAACAAAAAGCAGAGTTGCTTTATCGCACAATTGATCAGTCAGATTTTTATGTCAATCCTGTGGCCATTAGTTGTCGCTCGCGCATGAATATTCCATTTACTCTCAAAGACCCCACCCTGGAAAAACCATTTTTACAAGAAGCAACCGCCGCCGGCCTGCTTGGCTTGGCCGGTCACCGAGCGGTGGGCGGCATGCGCGCCAGCCTCTATAACGCAGTGACATTAGATGCCGTGCAGGCCCTGACGAATTTTATGAGCGACTTTGCCGCCGCTCACAAAAAATAAATGCAGAGCAGAGCAAAGCAAAATAAATAGGTATCACCATGTATAAAATTCTCAATCTCAACAATATCAAAGTGGCTGGGCTTGAGCGTCTGCCACGTGAACGTTATGAGATTTCTTCTGAAATGCAAAACCCCGATGCCGTACTTTTACGCTCGGCCAGCATGCATGAATGGAACATTCCCGGAAGCGTCAAAGCAATAGGCAGAGCAGGAGCTGGTTTTAACAATATTCCAGTAGACAAATATAGTGCTCTCGGTGTGCCGGTATTCAACACGCCAGGAGCAAATGCCAATGCAGTCAAAGAACTGGTCATCGCCGGTATGATGATGGCCGCCAGGCAAATTGGCCCGGCATGGGACTTTAGCCGCAGTTTGAGCGGTACTGATTCTGAAATTGACAAACAAGTAGAATCAGAAAAAAAACGCTTTGTTGGTATTGAACTGGCCGGTCGCACTCTGGGAGTTGTGGGGCTGGGAGCCATTGGCGTCAAAGTCGCTAACGCCGCATTTTCTCTTGGTATGAAAGTGGTGGGCTACGATCCGCACATTACGGTGAGCAATGCCTGGCAGTTGCAATCAGAAGTAAAGTCGCTGGCCAGCGTCACTGAAGTGCTCGCGCTATCTGATTTCATTACTTTGCATGTGCCACTTTTAGAAGACACTAAAAATTTGCTCGACGCTCGTCGTTTGGCTAAATGTCGAGAAGGCATCACTATTTTGAACTTCTCACGCTCTGCCATCGTTGACGAGAAAGCAGTGTCTGATGCCATTAAATCAGGCCGAGTGCGCGCTTACGTTTGCGATTTTCCTAGTAATCAACTGAAAGACCAGGAGCGCGTCATTACACTGCCTCACCTTGGCGCCTCCACAGAAGAAGCAGAAGAAAATTGCGCCATTATGGTGGCGGAGCAAATTCGTGACTATCTAGAAAAAGGCACCATTCACAATTCCGTCAACTTTCCCGAAATGTCACTGCCGGGAAAATTAAACAATCGCTTGATTATTGCCAACGCCAATATTCCGCACATGATCGAACGCATATCGGCGGCCGTGTCTAATGCCAATATCAACATTCTTGATATGTTGAACCGCTCTCGTGGCGACATTGCCTGCACTTTAATCGATTGCGAAAAAGACGTCACCGAAGACGTATTGACAAGCATCGGTAAAATCGAAGGTGTGTTAAAAGTACGTTTAGTCAAAGCTTGAAGACTATAATGCACAGGTAGATAATTCTCATGAGTGAAGCCATGAAATTCAGCTCGACAATAATGCTCTTGACGCTAGCCGGATTATTCTTGCCACCGGCATATGCAGCCATGAGCGAAGGCGACAGTAAAAACTGGGATGACTCACTCAGGCATGCGCGAGAACTGCGCGACGAAAAACAGTATAACCAGGCTGAAAAAGTTTTTCTCGAACTGCAAAGTCAGGCAGAGAATTCAGACGATAAAAAACGTGTGCGAAAAGCATTAACAGCCCTTGCCGCCGTTTATTTTTACCGCAAAGATTATGCAAAAGCAGAAGAGTTAGATCGAAAAGCTCTGGGGCTGGCGGAGAGCCTGGCAACAGATAATGACGGCTCTGTAGCTATCTGTCTTAATGATCTGGCCGAAACACTGGTTGAAGAAAAACGCTTTGATGAGGCCTTGCCCATTATCAAAAGAAGCGTAGCTTTATCTGAAGTTGTCTTCAGTCATAATCATCCTCTTCTGGGTATGCGTCTCAATTTTTTAGCGGACTTGCTCGAAAAAACGGGTCACAAAGAAGAAGCTATTCAATATAGAAGTGAAGGTCAGGGCATCATCGATGCATTTCTTTCGCAAATGAGCCGCAAGATTAAGGGGGCCTGGAAACCGCCACGGAGCCAGTACAGCTATAGCTCCAACGTTGCCTTTCTGGTGACTGATCACGGCTACGTTAGAGATGTGCATATTCTCGATTCATCGAAAAATGCCACCAATGATCAAGCCGCTGTCGATGCCGTTATTGCCGCTCAACCTTTTGCCGACATCGACTCAAAAGCTGATGACGACCAACTCAATCTCACTTTCAAATTTGACTACAACTTTCACCAGCAGGGTGACGCCGGTAGAGATGTGAAGCAACAAACCGCTGAGGCTACCAGTGAAACAGTGGCTGATTCGCAAGAAAAAATTAACGCAGCCAATAAGCAGCTGGCCAAGATCATGCAAGACATCGACGAAATCAAAAAAGATAAAAAGCACACTACCACCACCTTGGCGGAATTTTACGGTCGCATGTCCGACACCCTTATGGTTTTAGGCCAGCATAATAAAGCCATCGAAGCTCTGAAAGAAGCCCTCGCGAGCCCCGATTTTAGCGATCGCAATGCACCAGGTACACTAATGGTCATGAGCGAACTTGGTTGTGTTTATTCTAAATCGATGAAATCAGGACTGGCCGAAACTACATTGAAAGCGGTGGTAGATTCGCCTAATTTCGAACAAATTTTGGATGTTCAACTGAAACAGCAAGCGCTTGATGATTTAGGTCACTCATTATCGAACCTTGGTCACTATGCCGAAGCGCAAAAATATTATTCGCGCAAAAAAGGTTCTGATTAGACGCACCATATATAGTGCCAATGAATAACCGGTCTTGACACTGCTATTAAGGCCGGTTATTCGATTGCCTGTGGGTTGGTCGGTTGAAAAAGTTATCTAATATTCGCGTGGGAGCGCTTTGCGCAAGTCATCGGCGTGATTTATCTGGGTGCCGCAATCTCCGCAATTGGGTCGGCGACCGACGGTCCAACCACCACTAGGCAGCGTATGACCGTAAATGCGGCATTGATGACTCTTGGGTTTGAAACTGTAGGTAATTTGGGTCCACATATCACACATGTAGTCCCATACTGAAGCTCTCTTGGTCTGATCAATCTCGTTGACACGCTGAACTTTGATTTTCAGTGTGGCGATTTGTTCTTGTGAAATTGGAGCAGTATCTGGATGTCTGCGACCGATACGGCTGTACTTAGTCATAACTTCCTCACTTAATTGCCATTTGCTCGATCTGTACTTTTAAAATCTTGCCGTAGCTACTTTACATCATCGTCTCGCATATTCACAAGATAGCCAAAGCTGATAAAAGATTCACCAAAGCAAGAATCTCATATATCCACTGATAAGACAAGCGCCATTCTAAAGAACCCTATAAAGGAATAAGGGGTGGGTCACAATTGCCCACCCCATGATTCACTTTCTACTTTTGTCTTCGTCTGCGGACTAAATCATCTCATCGACAATGCCGGCCCAGACTTTTGGATCTGTTTTCAGTGATTGTTTTACGAGAGCGCCTTTTTTGAAAGCCAGTTCGCTGTCTTCATAGGTCGGCATGTCGGTTTCGTAAACCACACCCAGAGGAATCTTGTCGCCCCACTCAAATGACTTGGCCAGGCTGGCGTGGAAATCGGAACGATCCCAATTTTCATCTTCCAACTTATAGACACGCTCTTTGAAGAAGGGATAAGTGTTGACCTTGTTGTACGTGACGCAAGGGCTGAAGATATCCACAAGGGAGAACCCTTTGTGTTCGATAGCAGCAGCGATGGTGTCAGCCATATGCTTAGGTTCACCTGAGAAGGCCCGAGCGACGAACGTAGCACCGGCAGTGATTGCCAGAGCCAACGGATTCAGTGGATTCTCGTGGTTGCCCAATGGTGTTGATTTTGTTTTCTGACCGGTACCGGTAGTCGGTGAAGTCTGGCCGGTGGTCAAACCATAAATCTGGTTGTCCATGACGATATAAGTAACGTCCAGGTTGCGGCGCATGGCGTGCAGCAAGTGTCCGATACCGATACCGTAGCCGTCGCCGTCACCACCAGTGATGACACATTTAAGGTCGGTGTTGGCCAGGTGAGCACCGGTTGCAACAGGTACAGCGCGCCCGTGCAAGCTGTGAATACCATAAGCATGAAGGAAACCAGGCAAGTTGGACGAACAACCGATACCAGACACCACCAGAAGATTTTCTGGAGTGATACCAAGTTTGGCGGCGGCTGCTTGTACACCTTTAAGTACGGCGAAATCGCCGCATCCCGGACACCAGTCAGGATCGACTGGACCTTTAAATAGTTCGACTGGAAGCTCGATTACAGTTGCCATCGTTTTTATAAACCTCTTAAATCAATTATTTGAATAGACATGAAACGCGGGCAATTTATTCGGCAATTTTCTCGAAGCTGTAGGTAGCTCCGGTAGACACACCCACTTTCATGCGGGCGGCCAGTTTGCCTGTGGCGCGTTCACTCAGTTCAACGTTCCATGTAGGTTCGCCGTGTCCGTTTGAAGACTCACGAGTAGCTGCAGTTGGACGCAACTTCTCCTGGGCATGTGTACGTATGTAGTGATAGGCCATGTCTTTGGCTTCGGCTTCGGTTACGTCGTAATCGAGGGCTTTACCAGCGAGAATGCGTTTGACATGCTCGGCGATATAGAGAGGCTCCATTGGTTCACCGTCATATCTATTGATGTGAGCATCCATTGATATGCCGGTTTCAGCTTTGATGTGGCGAGCCATTTGGCTGGTGAAGTTGACTTCCACTGAAACCTTCTTCTTCGCTTTGCTGAGAATTTCCAATACTTCCTTGGCATGGAAAGGAGCGATGTATTTGATATTGAGCAGGTTGGTCTTGATGCCTTGAGCAGTGAGAAGCTCAGCTGCTTCTTTCACTGGGCCCCAGGTTGAACCCCAACATACAAGAGTCAAATCAGCATCGGCCGGACCTTCCAGCACTGGAGCAGGAAGTTCTTTCAAGAGATTTTCAATCTTGCGATTTCTCTTTTCCATGATTTTGCGGCGAGTAGCCGGTGAAGTGAACATGTCTGAAATAAGAATGCTTTCTTCATCGTGATCGTCTGATGCAGAAACGAATGCAGTATTGGCAGTGCCGGGAAGGGCGCGCGGTGAGACACCAGATTCGGTGAATTTAAAGCGCTTGAATTTGCCTTTTGATTCTGGCCATTCAGTGACAATTTCACCGCGGTCAATTACAGGATTGCCGTCGAAGACTTCAGGATCTACAGTTTCAGGATGCTCCGAAAGCAACAGGTCAGACATGAGCAGAATCGGCATCTGATAACGATCGGCTATGTTGAAGACTTCTACTGTTGTTGTGAAGCAATCAACGATATCGCGCGGAGCAACGATTAGGCGAGGGAACTCACCTTGCGATGCCCCGTAAACCTGGAACAAGTCGGCTTGCTCAGTTTTGGTAGGCAAACCGGTGGATGGTCCGCCGCGTTGAACTTCTACGCAAACTACAGGCACTTCCATTATGCCGGCCATGCCGACCGCTTCGGTCATCAAAGCGAATCCACCACCAGCGGTGGCGCACATAGAACGAGCACCGGCAATACCGGCTCCGATTGCCATGTTGATTACAGACAGTTCGTCTTCGCATTGTTTGACGCAGATGCCGGTTTCATGGGCATGGTTGGCCATCCAGTGCAAGATAGTCGAAGCTGGTGTCATCGGATAAGCAGAATAGAATTTGCAACCGGCGGCATAAGCACCAATAGCGATGGCTTCATTGCCGGTCAAGAAACAACGTTTCTTGCGGGTAAAGTTCCAATCTTTAGTCAGTGGCTTGAAATTAGCTTTGGCGAATTCATAACCAACTTTGAGCAAGCTGACGTTCAAGTCGATTACTTTCTGACCTTTGTGGGCGAAAGTATCAGCCAGCACGTTGCTTGGCTCTTCCACGCCGATATTCGAGAAGAAAGCAGCGGCACCCATGGCCACTGTGTTCTGCATGATGGGCAAAAGTGCACCATGCTCTTTCACTACATCTTCAGTGATTTTCTTCATCGGCAAACCGACAATCTGTACACCGTTGCGTACTTGATTTGGTTCGCAAGCCAATTTGTCTGAGTTGAAGATGACGGCGCCGCCTTCTTCTACTTCAATTGAATGGCGCTCGATGGAATCCTGGTTAAGGGCCACGAGAACATTGAGATTATCGCCATGTGAATAAACTTTGTTTTCACCAATACGCACACGGAGCCAAATGTGACCGCCCCGAATGATCGACTGGTAGCAGTTGTACGCGTAAACGTGGAGTCCAAGTCTGCTGCATGACTTGGCCAAGGTATCGCCGGATTTATCTAGACCGTCACCGGCTGCTCCAGCAATACCAACTGTTACTTCCTGCATTCAAATACCCTCAAAGAGTGAGCTACAGACCGTTTTAGAAACGGCTCATTTGAATTGAATCGCTTGCGACTCAATAAAAGCGCATAATACGGCGCTTCTCAATCAAGATAAGATAGCATGAAAGGTTGACAAGCAACCTGGCAACTGACTCATACCCACAGTCTCGGCAACAATTTGAGACGATTGCAAAGATAAAGAAAAGACAAAGATTAGTGAGAAGGGGTGTGCTCTCCAGAACCGGCTTCATGGCTTTGCTCATGGCCGGCTTCATGACTTCTTTCAGGAAGAGGTTGCATCGACCACCACCAACCGGAGCCGATTAAAACGACAGCAGCCGCGAGGGTGACGGCTTTGAGAATCAAATCTTGCGGGCTAGATTCAGGAATGGCCTCGGTCGCATGAGCGCCATGACTGTCGTCGTGGGCGTGACCGTGATCATCGGCGTGATGTTGATCTGAACTCATGGATAATTCCTCTGCATTCCTTAAAAAATATTAGCCGTTAACAAATCAATGAGTGGGCAAAATGTACGAAATCCAGGCAATGCCTGCCACAGCGGCAAAGATTACCAGGGCATAGTATTGGCCACGGCCGTTTTGCAAGTATTTGAGCACTTCGCCTATGCTCATGGTCACCAGTCCGACGCCATTGACGACGCCTTCTACAATCACCATATCGACAAAGGTCCAGACATTTTTATAAGCGGGAAGCAAGACACGGTCGACGATACCGAAATAAATATCGTCCATGTACCACTTGTTGAACGACATATTGTAGATAAGGTTAGCCATACCTTCTTTGGATTCGGCGAAGGTTTTGTTGAAGTGCAAAGTTCTGGTCAGATACATCAGATAAGCAATAGCGAAACCAGCCAGACCAAAGGCAATTGAGATGCCCATCATGGTCACGTTGGCACCTTCGAAATGTGGACCGTTAGGCCCAAAGATGAAAGCGGCGAAGTGGTTTGGTAAACCATGCTCAGGTGACGCGCCTGCCAGAGCCGGCTGCAAGTTGGCGATATTGAAACCAAGATAACCGGTCAATATGGAAGGCACAGCCAGCACCAGAAGCGGCCAGGTCATGGCTGGGCTCGATTCGTGTGGATGGGCGCTACCGCGATATTCGCCGGTAAATGTCATGAAATAAAGTCTGAACATATAGAAGGCGGTCATTCCGGCGGTCAGCATCATCAACCAACCGATGAAGGGGTGATGAACCATGGCGGCGCCAATGATTTCGTCTTTAGAGAAGAAACCGCTGAAGAGTGGGAAACCGGAAATGGACAGGGTGCCTATCAGAAAACAGATATGGGCTATGGGCATGGATTTTTTCAGCCCACCCATTTCGCGTATATCTTGTTGACCGTGCAAACCGTGAATAACGGCACCACTACAAAGGAACAACATGGCTTTGAAAAATGCGTGGTTGAAGAGGTGGAAAATACCGCCGGTGAAGGCGCCTACACCAAGACCAACGAACATATAGCCCAGTTGCGAACAAGTTGACCAGGCCAGCACGCGCTTGATGTCGTACTGACTCATGGCGATGGTGGCAGCCATGAAGGCGGTAATGGCACCAATACTTGCCACCACTGTTAAAGCGGTGCCGGCCGAGCCGTCGGTATTGAGCCAGATTGGATAAGCGCGGGCCACCAGATACACACCGGCAGCAACCATGGTGGCAGCGTGAATCAGTGCAGAAATTGGAGTGGGACCTTCCATGGCATCTGGCAACCAGACATGCAGTGGGAATTGCGCTGATTTAGCCATAGGGCCCATGAAGATCAAGCAAGCGATGAAGCAAAGTAGTGAGTCATTTAAGGCACCAGCGGCGGCGGCCTTGTGAATCACGCTGGCTAAATCGGTTCCGTTAGGTCCGACAAAACCGAGCACCGGTCCGGCACCCCAGAAATCTTTCGTATAGAGGAAGAAAGTAATGGTGCCGATGAGAAAACCAAAGTCACCAATGCGGTTAACCACAAAGGCTTTCATGCAGGCCTTGGCAGCCGATTCTTTGTACCACCAGAAACCAATCAAGAAATATGAACAGACGCCGACCAGTTCCCAGAAGCCATACATCTGGAACAGATTGGTTGATACCACCAGGCCGAGCATTGAACCTGTAAAAAGCGAAAGGTATGCATAAAAGCGCGAGTAACCAGGATCTTCGCGCATATATCCGTGAGTATAAATTTGCACTAGCAAACTAACTGAAGTAACGACGATGAGCATCAATGCTGCTGTGTTATCTACCAGCACGCCTACAGAGAGGGTGAAGCTGCTTGATGAGAACCAGGGAATATTTTGCTGAAAATAAGGATCGGGAAAAGCATGTGAAACAAGTGCTTGAAAAATCGCGAGGGAGTGCACCAGACCATAAGCTACGGCACCAACAGATACAGCCATGGAGAGAAACTTCGAAGCTCTCACGCCCATGATGATCAAGAAACCCGCCAGGAACGGTGCTGCCACAATCAGGCCGGCGTGTTCGACGAACCATTTCAACTGTTCAACGCTAAACGGTAACAAGATCTATCTCCTAGAGGGTCATCCCATTAGCTCTTGACTAGAGCTAGTTTTCACTTAGTAATCCAGACTCTAAAACTATACATTGATGAAGTGCTAACAACCATGATTGATAAAGCACAGTTGAGAGTGAAAAGATTTTTCTCTTTAATATAAGGAGCAGCTGCATCTATGGATCGCTCAGCGCTTTATACTGGTGGGCGCTCTTTGAGCATAGCAACCTACTTACAAGTACAAATCTACAAGTACACGTTGCCGTCGCCTTTTTTTATTTTCCGGAGACCACTGTGAATCCCGAACCACAACATCTACTTACTATCCTTCTCCTGCTGCCGATGCTCGCTGCTCTAGCGATATCGTGCAGTCCTGAAACTGCCGCGCGCAAGCTGGCAATCGCTTTCGGCGGAGGAATGTTTGGACTCTCTGCATTTATTCTTTCGCAATTCGATGTCAGCCGCGGTGCCGATTATCAACTGGTAGAAAGAGTGAGCTGGTTCGAAGCACCGTTCCCTGTGCAATATTTCGTCGGCGTCGACGGTATGTCACTTTCACTGGTGGTGCTCACCGGATTCGTCACCTTGATGGCTATCCTCGCTTCCACTTCCATCGGCAATAATCGCCCCAGACTTTACTACGCCATGCTCATGCTCCTGACATTCTCAGTTCTGGGCGTGTTCCTTTCGCTTGACTTGTTGCAGTTCTTTGTTATGTACGAACTCGAACTTGTACCGATGTATTTCTTGATTGCCATCTGGGGCGGTCCTAGACGCGCTTACGCTTCACTCAAATTCCTCATATACACCTTCTTTGGTGGCGTATTGATGCTGGCCGGACTGGTCTACATGTATACCCAAATGGGCGCCAGCGCTACGTTTGATATGACCAGCCTGACGACCATGTGTCCAAGCTTGCCGAAAGATGTTCAATTGCTCGCTTGTCTTGGCTTCTTCCTGGCCTTCATCATCAAATTGCCTTCCTTCCCAGTGCATACCTGGTTGCCTGACGCTCACGTTGAGGCACCAACCCCGATATCAATGCTTCTGGCCGGTTTGCTTTTGAAAATGGGATCTTATGGTCTGGTACGCATCTGCCTCGGATTCTTCCCATCTTTCTTTGTTGATTATGGCCCGCAAATTATGGCCCTTGGTGCTTTCAACATTGTCTGGGCAGCTATGGCCTGTTTGATTCAACAAGACATGAAACGCATTATCGCTCTGTCTTCCGTCAGTCACATGGGCTTTGTTTTGCTTGGAGTAGCGTCGCTTTCGTCTGCCGCTCTCAGTGGTGCAATTTTCCAGATGGTCTCTCACGGTGTGATTTCGGCTCTGCTCTTCTTCCTGGTCGGTGCCGTTTACGAGCGCACTCACACCAGGCAGCTGCCTGAAATTGGCGGCGGCCTGGCGAAGCAAATGCCTAACTTGTTCTACTTCTGGATGCTGGGCACCATGGCTAATTTAGGCTTACCCGGACTATCTGGCTTTGTCGCTGAAGCCGCAGTTTTCTATGGCTCATTTACCTCTCCCATGGCCACTTCAGTTGTGAACGGTCACATGGTGCAAGGTTGGATTTATTTCGCCGCCCTTGGTGTAATTCTTACTGCCGGTTATATGCTCTGGCTCTTGAAAAAAGTCTTCTATGGTGAGGAGCTGGATAAATGGAAAGGCCATCTGACCGATGCCACAGGCACGGAAAAAATCGTGGCTTACTCTTTGTCGTTCTCCATTCTCGCTCTTGGCATTTATCCGCTCATGCTGATTAACTACTACCAGCCGGTTGCCGACAAAATGGCAGACGACATCAAGACTCACATCAATGTCACTCACAAGCTTGATCCAGTGAAGAAAACTGCCATTAGCCTGCGCTAAATCTTCAGCTATTTATCAAGTGTTTTCATGGGCTCGATAGGCACCAGTTCTATTGCTGTCTCTGTGTTTATTGTGGCACCGCTGCCGGGCTCGACCGAGCCTGAGGAAGGTCTTAGCACCACTCGCCCTTCAATTGCCTTAGAAACACTGGCGGAAATGCCGTTGATCAGTTCGCCTGAGCTTTTGGCATCATAATATTTGCCGCCGGAACTCTTGGCGATGCAATCAAGTTGTTTGCGCGCTTCTGGTTCGCGACCCAGGGCCAGTCCCACCACGTCGACTTTTAGTTTGATACCGAGTGAAGGCAACCTGGCAATAATCTCACAGGGATTACCACTACAAGTGTCGGCACCATCTGTGATTAGAATAATGACTTTGCTACCTTCCACATTTCTAAAATCATGAGCGGCAGCCTGACCAATTGCGTAAGCCAGGGGCGTCATACCATAAGGTTTGATTTGCCTGACCTTCTCAATAAATGAACGGCGATTGTGTTGGGCAATCGGCACCCAGAGGGCGCTGTTAGTGCATTCCCGGCCAATGTCGAGGCCGCCGGCAATGCCAAACATAGAATGTTGCGGGCCGGTGGAACCCTGACCAAATACGCGCAAGCCTATATTGACGTCATTAGGAATGCGGCTTAAAGCTTGTTGCAGTACCTGCTTAGCAGCATCCATTTTTTGCGTGTCATGTTCGAGCATCTCGAGCATCGAGCGCGATCCGTCGACGATAAACAAAATATTGACGGGAGCAGCTTCTCTTTGCACGCCGGCTTGAATAGTGGATGAATCGGTACCAGACTGAATTAAGGTAGAGCCGGTGCCAGTTTGTAAGGTCGTTGAGCCAGTGCCGGTTTGCAGTGTTGTCGAGCCGGTGCCTGTTTGCAATGTAGTCGATTGACTGGTGGCAGATAACGGTTTTTGCCGCCTTGGTGCAAGGGCAGGGGCAATGGTTTCAACCGGGGCAATTTGTATCGGCACAGGAGTTGCTGCTGGAGCTAGTGAAGGTTCTGGCGCAGGTGCAGAAGCAGATCGAGGAGCGGGGCTGGGTTCTGGTGGTGCCGCTTTGGCGTCGGCAGTGATGCTTACGGCCGACGCAATTAATGCCACCGAAAGTGATACCAGCAAATTATTGGTCTGCCAAAGCCTTTTAGTCATTTTTATTTTTTACGTCTTCTTTGTCTTTGGAATTTTTCAAATCAACATCAGTCGACTTCGAGTTATTGTTATCAGCTGGTGCTACGGGGTCAACCGTGGCTGGTTCAACTTCGCCTTCAACAGTTAAACCAGGCCTTTTTTCGTTTTTATCTTCGCGCTTTTTGATTTTGTCTTCTTGCTTATTATGCTTGTCTTGAGCAAGTTTAGCTCTGCGGTCTTCTTTTTCGCGCCGTTCCTGCTCTTTGCGCTCTTCTTTAGCCTTCTCATCAGAGTCGGCCGCTTCTGCAGCCTGTGGCGACTGGCTCTTCGCCAAGATTACTCTGCGACTGACCGGTACAGATTTCATTCCTTTAGCTTGCACGGCCCAAACAGTAACGTAATATAGCCCTTCTTTGCTGTTGTTGGAAAGTGGAACATGGCCGGAGAATGCGGCACCATCTACTTTCATTCCGCCTTTGACAGGAATATCGGAAACCGGTTTAGGTTCACCAGGCGAGCCCGCCAGAGCAATGAGAGGCACAGCCATGGCTGCCGGTGGGAAGAACATTCCCGCGGCAACAGCGCCCACGATCATGCCGGCTTTCAGTGCGAATATAGCCTTGTCGTGATTGCCCTCACCGTGATTAGAGTATGCAATATAATCAAGCGGCGGGAAATAAGGCAGAGCTTCTTCGGCGTCATCAGCAGCAGCGGCATTGGTATCAGGATTGTAGGCTTCCCAGGCCAATGTCACTTTGTCAAAAATATAAGGGCTGTGCATCACTCCCCGCACTTCCACTTTATCTCCTACAGCAACTTCGGTAGCCAGCGGAATCATAATAGCGTGACGCGACAGCACTTCGGCAGCGGCAATAATTCTTTCGCCATCAGCAGAGAGAGCTGAGGCAAAACCAATATGAGTAGCATCAGGATTAAGCAGAGCGTCACGATCGTCTTGACGGCTGAGCATAGTTTTTAAAATTCGAGCGACACCAGCTTTGCATAAACGTCGCACACCCACTTCAGCAGTTCTGACCGAAGCAATGCCCTCGTTGACGGCGTCATTGCCTTCATTCAAAGTAAAGCGCCGGTCAGGGTTACTACCGTCAGAACTAAAGTGCGAAAGTACATTGCGCCGGGCTAAATCTTTAGTCAAATCTGAGGCAATTTTTTCAGCTAAATTATCAGGAGTTACCGGTGCCACACCAAATGAGGTGCGCTCTTTGTTTATTAGCATCACCGCATACTGAGCCAATTCACTCTCGCTAGCAGGCTGACTGTTTTCCGGTAGATCCGCTTGCTCATCTAAATACCGCACTTCACTTAGTGATTCCAGTGCCGGTCGGCTGCTGTCGAACATGTCACCACCAGCGGTGCTTGAGCTGCGACCGGCTGCTGCGTCTTCTCTGCCTGCAGCCGAATTTGGATCAACTTCCTGATTGCCTAAAATCGTCTTCTTCAAACGCTCAGTACGATCGAATAGTGAGTCGTAGGCGAAAGTCTTTTTAAAAATAGCAGTCTCTAAGTTGGCCAGGCGCTGGTCGATATGCATTGTTTGATTGGCCGAACCAAGAGTAATAGCTTCTAGCTGACCAATGGCCGGATAAGGATCTTTGCCACCAGGGGCGGGCATTGTGCCCACTGGCGCGGGAGTAAATGGCAAGCTGCCGTAAGCGGGGCCAACAGGTGCACTGCCGGGTCTCGATACTCGGGTAGGTAGGTCGCCGTGAGGCATATTGGCATCAGGCCCTACAAGAGCTTCTCCCGGACGGGCCACTCTGGTGTCGAGCAGGGGCGTAGCTGACTTCATGGTCGGGACGGGAGAAGGCGGCGGTGGTGCCTTGGGCGGCGGCGAAGGGGCCGGAGGACGAGGCTGAGACGCCGGTATTTTGGCTTTGCCGCTGCTTTTAGCAGCAAAAGCAGCACAGCAGGAACTTGACAGACAGACCGTCATGCTTAAGGCGATAATCGCTCTTGCCGCATGCATTCCAGACTATCCTCATACTGACTGCTATAAATGGTCTTAATAGATATATTGTGCGCACAAGTGCTTCCAAATCACAAATTACCACTCAATTTAAACACTGAAACAAGCAATTAATTAGCGGCATTGCTGCGAATCATGGCTGTGGCTCCCTGACGCCCGGTTATACCGCCTGACTGGCGGTGTGAATAAAAGATGTCTGGCCGGCAGGAAGTGCAAAAAGAGCAGACATCTACTTCGCCAACACCAGCCAGCAGAAGCTGCATGGCGTTGATGGCCTTTAAATCAGGCCGCGGTTGCTCAGAGTCGCCTCCGGCTTTCACCAGACTGTCTAAATCATCAATTTCCAATTTAACATTCTCTGGTGGCGACAATGTGAGCATCAACTGCTGCACCACATCATCTCCGGTAGGATAGCAGCAGGTGCCGATAGCGGGCCCCACGGCGGCCACCATAGCTGAAGGGCCGCCGCCAAATTCACGGCACAGCAGATCTACAGCATTTCGAGCAATTGCCTGGGCCGTGCCGCGCCAACCGGCATGGACAATGGCCAGTAGTTTTTTCTTGTGCTCATAAATGATCACCGGCACGCAGTCGGCAAAATGTAAAAGCAAGGGCACGTCAGGCAAGCGTGTGGCAACCCCGTCGACTTTAGCTAACTCAGGGGCTGAATCTTTTTCGCTAATAGTGACGATATTGCCTGAATGAACCTGTCCGGGCACTTTTAAATACCGAAGATCAGCTTCCAGAGCCGTACATAAAATAGAGCGGTTATGCAGAGCGTCGGCTTTCAGTGCATCGTCTTGCACATGACGCCCCAAGTTGAAACTTTCATATGGCGCTTTGGTATTGCCACCATTTCTTGTGGTGAAAGCATGCACAAGATCGCCTGCATACCGATTTAACAGCGGCGATTGAATCAGCGGCAAACCGCTAACTGACTTAATTTCCCATTGATTTGACTTGAGGGCCTCGGCAGCTAAATTGATTGTTTGCATATTATTGAATTGTCATGCCTCCACAGATATTTAGTGACTGCCCTGTAATTGCCGCAGCTTCGTGAGTGCATAAATAAACGATCAAACCAGCTACCTCACTCGGTTCTATTAAACGCATCAAGGGCACCGAAAGCTTTGTAATTTCAAGAGCTTGCTCTTTATCTAAGCCATTGAGATCGCACCATTTTTGATCTTCAATTTGTTCAAAAGCCATATCGGTAGCTACCCAGCCCGGACAAACTGCATTGACGGTGATACCATACCGGGCATTTTCCAGAGCCATTGCTTCGGTGAGGCCAATAACGGCAAATTTAGAGGCAGAATAGGCCGCGCCGTAAGCTTCGGCCGATTTGCCCGAAATTGATGAAACGTTGATAATACGGCCCCATTGGCGAGCAATCATGCCTGGTAAAACAAACTTGGACAATATAAGAGCACTGGTCAAATTGACCTCGAGCATTTCTCGCCAGCTAGCCAGAGCATGGTCAACCACAGCCTCTGTGCGATATATACCGGCATTATTGACGAGGATATTAATCTCTTTCTCTCCAGCCGCCAGAGTCTTTGCCAGACTATCGGCTTGAGCCAGGTCGGCTACCAGATAAGATGCCTCAATGTCAGTCAGTGCCTGCACTTCCGCGCAAACCGCTTTCAACCTTTCTTCGTTGCGACCGAGCAATGTAAGGCTGCAACCGACTTGAGCCAGCTTTATGGCAGTGGCGCGGCCGATGCCTCGCCCGCCTCCGGTGACCAGGGCGTGTTTGCCCGCCAGTGCCTGAGAGTCAAAGCTGGTGGCTGTGTTCGGCATTATCAAGGGCTGTCGTTACCTGTCATCCTTATATTATGGAACGAATTTTGCCTCTGTGCCGGAGACTTGAATGCAAAGAGGCCTTAAGTTGTGTTTCAGATACCACCCGGGGAACATTGCTAAAATTCTGTAGTCTTAAAATCCATGGGCCTGCAAAATTGAAGCGACCCTTATAGAAGATTCACAGAATCTCATTATCTACTAAAAGTCAGTCCAGCAGAGGCTGTACAAAATCAAGGTACAAAAAGATGACATCCAAATCTTACTCCATCAAAAGATCGGTTTTAGCGGGTGCCCTTTTGCTAAGCCAATCGATTTGTCTATATCCTTTAGCAGCTATGGCGGCTGACAATGACATTCACATGGCCGGTCAGTCCATATTCTCCGTGCCCGCAGCAGGTGGTCTCACTGCTGACAAAAGAGCCGCGATAGTGCAACAGAATTTAGACAACGCCCTGGTGGCAGCAAAAGACAGAACCCCATCGGCAGTCAATATCACTTATGTCAAAGGTGTGCCCGTCATCACCCTTGGTGGCTACCAGGTTGTCACCGTAGATGGTGCCAGTGCTAAAAGCGTCGGTAGCAGCCCCGCCCTCCTGGCTAAAAGATGGGCCGATTCTCTGCGTGAGTCAATGAGAGATCAAGCCAGCATTCAAAGCTATGTCGGTCAATTGTCGGGAGACTACTTCGCCTCCGCTCCAGCGGCTGTCAATGCTCCTCCGCAGCAACAAGCCTACCAACCACCACAACAGCAACAACAGAGCTACGGCCAATCTACCTACCAGGCTCAAACACCTTATCAACAGCCGCAAACTCAGTACGGCGGCCAGGCTCAGTATGGTCAACCCCAAGGTGGTTTCAGACAGGGCCGCATCAGTTATGCACCTGCTGGTTTAGTGATGCCGATTACTTTGAGCACAGGTATTGCTACTCAAGTAGCCAAGCCAGGTGATTTGATTCAAGCGACAATAAGCCAACAAGTAGTGCTTGGTGACTCCACCATTCCTGCCGGCTCGGTCATTATTGGTACCATCACTGACGCCAGCGCCGGCCGCATGCTTGGCCGCGCAGGCTCACTCGATATCAAATTCAATCGGTTAAGAACCCCAGACGGAACTGAAACACCGATTACTGCTCACTTGATTGGCGGCATCGGCAAATACACTGGTTCTGGCACAGACGAAACTGTGATCAAGGGTGAAACCTGGAAGAACAAAGCCGTTCAAGCCGGTCTTAGAGGCGCAATCGGCGCCGGTACCGGTGCAGCTCTCGGTACAGCTGTGGGCGCCATTGCCGGCGGTTCACGTGGTGTAGGTAGAGGCGCCTGGTCGGGCACTGCTATCGGTGGCACTGTCGGTGTCGCCCAGAGCGTGCTTTTGAGAAAGGGTAGAGACGTCACCATTCCAGCCGGAACCGCAATGCAACTGCAACTTGATGCCCCTGTATCAATTGCCGGAGCGACAGCTTCGAACCCATACTAAGGGGTTAAGGCCTGCGAGCCGATGCTAGTGATCAGAAGATTTGCGCCCGGGCGCAAATCTTCCAAGTAACAAAAAAGCCGGAGAATCAAATCCCCGGCTTTTTTATGTACTCACTATGTATCGAGGTCGATTACTCTATTTCGATTTCTTCTTCGAGGTCTTAACGTCGCCGTGCACTTTAGCGTTGGCATTAGGCATCATTTGCGCTTCGCTGGCAGGTTCGCCGGTGAACTCTTGATGGAATTCAACCAGGAATTCATCGCCCGGTTTGATGATTGCTTCGTTGCCCTTAGTGACGGTATCTTCAATCAACCAGCTGCCGGGAATACCGGAGAGGAAGCCCCAGGCAAAGCCTTTGATGCGACGGTGGCGAACATTGGTGCCCACTGGTTTCATGAATGCGAATGATGGATTAGCAGCGCCCATCAAACCAAGGGCAACTGGCATAGCGCCAAAACTAAATACACCGGCTGGAGCCATAGCAGCATTCAAGCCGATACGAATAGCTTTGTATTTGAGTTGCTGTTCCCATGGCCCGGCAATTTGGCCCAAGTGGTTCACGCCAAGCACGCGGCCTTCAGCCTTGTTTTTGACGATCAAAGCATTTTTAGCAGGAGCTGCTACCAGAGGTAAGTGCTCGCCTTTTTCGGTGACAATTTCATCAAACTCAACGCCAAGACAGCCAGAGTTGCGATACCAGCGGTTGGCGCTCATGAGCGAGTGCATTACACTGCGGGCAGGCAAGGCATAGTTGATGTGGCCTTGAACTGCTGAACCTTTTTTAGCAACCATGCGATCGCCAATCTTTAAGTCGTATTTCAAGCGCGCTTCAAGACCATCGCCTTTGTGAGCGTTCTTCGAAGAAATTTGCGATGTGACTACAACTGGGAAACGTGCGCCGGTTTTAATGCGGGTTTTACCTTCATCAGTAGGCAAATTCTCGTATTTAACAGTCTCTTCCACTTCAGAAACCTGGTCACTGTCAACAACCAGCACACCACCTTCTAAGGCGGTGACTTCGTCTTTGTTGACGCCGGTTTCAACAACTGTTGCGCCCAGTTCAGTCATATTGTCCGAAGAAAGCGAATCTACAGTTGTTAGCGCGCCTTCACCGACTTTCGGAGAGGCACCACCGGTAGTGAAAAGACTTTGGCCGTCTGGAGAAAGGATACTACCGGCTCCCATTGTTTTGGGCTCGCCTTCAGTAACGATAGCTTTGGTGGAATCAGTGATTGTCACTTCCACAGCGTTGGCAGCGGTAGGCTGATCTTCTGCTTTAGTATCGCCATCAACTGTAGAAGTTGTTGTAGTGGCTGTGGTGGAAGTAGTGACAGCCGGAGTACCGGGCATGATCACTGCACTATCGACAGGGATGGCGGTTACCGGTGTCACTTCGGCGATTGATTTTACGCTGCTGGAATTTTTCTTATCGTCAGTAGTGACAACCGAAGTCGTTTCTTTGCTTACTTCAGTTTTAACTTCTGGTTTAACTTCGGCTTTTTCTTCGACTTTCGTAGTTTCAATTTTGACCGGCTGAGAGTGAGCTTCGAGACCGGCGCCTTCTTCAGCTTTGACTTCAGACTTAACTTCAGTCTTTAATTCAGGCTCTGCGGTTTTGCTTGGCTCTGTTTTTTTCGATTTTGACTGCTTGCCCCAATCGAGGGTGAAGTTCGAATCGCTCTTAGTTTCGTTCCACGATGGCGCTGGCGCAGCCTCAGTCTCAGCGGCGCGAGCCGGAGCGTTGAATGAACTTATAGTTGAAAACGTAAGACCCGAACAAATCAATTGAGCACCCAATAACAGGCTAAATGCCTTAGGTATGACGCTGCGCTGAATCTGAGACATATCTGAGTTCTTGAGGTGCCGGTTTGTATGCTTTGTTTGAAAATTCATTTACGAGCCTGCGGTGCGGTTTCAACAACAATTTTTGACGCTACGATGCCAAGTTATAGATTTATACAATTTATAGGCGGATATATACATGCTTGACTTCAATTCTTAATCTGCTCTTCATGAAAAACTAAACATCAAAATCGAGCTTGCGTGAACCTTTCAACCTAGTAGCCAGGTCCAAGCAATTGGAATCCGGCCCAATTTTTCAAAGAAGGATCGCGTGAAATGGCTGCCAGCTGCGCTTTGCGCAAACCTTGCGCCGGAGTCGATCCCGCCTTTTTACTTTTGAAAACGCTCACTAGCTCATCAATACGCTGGGCATCAGGCTGCCACCACAAACTCATGAGCACGTTGCGTGCACCGGCATAGTTCAAACCACGACTGAAGACCTTCACGGCATTGCCTCGAGAATCTTTCGAGTTGACTGAACTGGCGCTCCAGACAATCAAGTCGACTGCCATGGGTGTGCCGCAAAGCCGATCAGCTGTGACTTTCCTGCCCATATCGTCACTGTCGCCAAAGATTGGCAATACAGATCTGAGGGGATTATTTTCCAGCAAAGGCAATTTAGCTGATATATGCACCACCGATTTGCCTTTAGCCTGCTCTTCGATATTGGTCAGGCTGGCATCTTTTCCTACCAGCTTGGTCACTCTTTCAGCACCCACTGCTGAGGTAATTTGATCATTTTCCGATTGCTCCGAACTGCCGGCAGAATTGGTGGAGGCCACGAGCATATTGAGATCGGCGCTGTACTCAGGTGGGCAGTCCATAATCACTGACATGGACGAAGCCATAGAGAGCAGGTGTCCTTCCACAAAGAACTTACCTTTCTCGTCAATGAGAGCGGCAAATGGCAAATTGTAGAGGGGCCCGTCCGGAATAATTACAATCATTTGCTCAGGTGTCTGAGGCAAGAACTGGCGCACAGACGGCGGCAACAGCTGATTGTAGAGCGCTTTGAGAGTTAACTTCTCAGTTTGCACTCCCGTTTCTTCGCCACCATTCTTGGTGCCAAGTTCCAACAGCGAAGAGACCTCGCTTTTTAGTCTGGCACGATTAACCGGCAAATTGGTTGAAGAAATGCGACCGGCCGGATCGATTGTGAAAACCATGGTGGACTCAGGCCCTACCAGATATTCCACTGCCGTCGCTTTGGTTTTTTGCACGGCGGCAATAATGTCGGCAGGAGTGTTCGGCACTGGTGCGATCAATCTAGCTAACGAACGATTGGAGCTCACTAACGAGCGGAATCGCTCCATCCAGCTTTGCCATTCTTTCACAAGAGTATTTGGTGTCGATGTGGCTTCGGCAGCGTGAATACGTGCCCGCTGACTGGTTAATTCCAGGTAGACATCACGGTCTTCAGGTTTGACCTGACCGCCGCGCTTAAGCCATTCGCTGATGAAATTTTCTTCTTTCAACTGTTCGGCAGCAAGCAACGCTTGCTCGGTCAGGCCCTGGCTGGCCATCAGTTGCACCAGTGTAACGCCCATATCTTCACGACTGACCGGGAAGCTCAAACTATCAGCGGTGTTGAATGCACCGGCCTGTGGCGAACGGAAATACGACACTGAGCTTTTAAGCGATTCTTTAGCCAGATCCATTTCTTGTCTGGCCAGTTGCAATTTTGCTTTAATCAGATAAGAGCGCCAGAGGCTAGCGTCATCATTGATTTTTTCGGCTATAGCAATTGATTTATTGATGTTAGTTTCAGCGGAGCTAGAATCTGCACTTTTGTAGGCAGCTTCAGCTAAAGATTGATAGATGCGACCTTTGAACATCGCTTCTTTGGTATTGGCGAGCACACTCAGTGCGCCATCAAGGTGGGTTTTGCAATCGCGATAAGAACCGCTGCGATACTCAGCCACGGCCATATTTTGCAAAACAATAGCGTGCAGTTTCGGCGCTTTAGGTGAAATAACGGCCTGGAAATCTATCGACTGCAAGAAGTAAGCCATCGCCTTACCAGGCTGGCCGTCGAGCACTTCAATAACACCCAGAGCATTAGTGGCTTGAGCCTGGTTGTAAGCGTCAGATTTTGCTTTAAAGACAGGCAGAGCTTTGAGCAAATACTGGCGCGCCTGTTCTAAATCACCGGTGGAGGCCAGGCAGTAAGCGTAACCTTGATCCATATTGGCACGCGCTACATCAGAAACTTGCCGCGCATCGAGGCGCGGCAGCAAAGCGTAGGCTTGCTCATAAGTTTTGCGAGCATTGGCATATTCATTGGCAGCATATTGCGCATTAGCAACGGTTTGTAAGGCAGGCACAAGATAAAGAGCGCCAGACTTAGGATTAGAACGTGCCAGTGAAAGCAATTTGTTGGCTTCTTCCAGTGCGGCAGTAAACCAACCCATTTCGATCATGCTGGTGACAGTAGCGATGCGCACTTGAACCGCTCGGTTCATATCGCCGGCTTGAACGCTGTACGTTGCACCTTCCTGGAAAAATCTTGTCGCTTCTTTCGGTTTGTTGAATTGCAAACAAAGATTGGCGCAGAGATACATCACTCTTGCCGCTTCAGCGGGATTGTTCAAACCGGAAGCAGTCAATACTTTTAACGCAGCGTCGAGCTGTTGCGTCGCCCAAACCGGGTTATCAAGACCAAAGTAGGCCTGGGCCAGAGCAACACGGGCTCTAGCAAGAGACTGCTGATCTCGTACGCTGGCCAGCACTTCTACGGCATTTTCACCGAGATATTTCGCTTTGACCCATGAGCCTTGCTCGACGTAGCAACGGCACATATTAGTTAGGGCCTTGCCCTGACCTTCGGCATACTTCATTTCGATGCTCATGCCGTACATCTCTTGCCAACTAATGAGAGCCTGGTTAATCAGATGCTGCTCAAAAAACTTTTCCCCTTTTTTGTCCAGCTCTTGAATCTTTTCCATTGATTGGGGGGTCTGAGCCTGTTCGCTCAGCTTTTCCAATTCTTTGATGATGGTCTCGCCACCCCTCGATCGGTCAGGCGCATAGTTGCCCAAAGCCGAATTGGGGTTGTTGTTGATGACAGCCGGATTACTGGAATCCCTCTTAACGTTGACAGTGGCTGACTGGGGTCTGTGCTGCTGTGCGAGCGCTATTTGAGGAGCACCACATTCGATGCCTGCCACCATTAAGGTGCATGCGAGAGCAAATACATTTTTCATTGGCAAATTTTTCTCAAATTTCCTGCGTATAACCCTTTTTTCCAATTTTATTGAGTCGATTGGAACGGATCCGCTGAATCAAGACACGAAGTCGGAACTCAGGCTCTGGATGCCGACCAGTAGGATAGTCAATTTAGCCAATTTTTGCCTGTGAATTAAGCAGTTTTCTACCTCAGATGGGCAAAAAATAAGGTTGGGACTGTTTCTTTAGTGATTTTTAGACAAGTCTGGGCGGGAACATCGGCAAATTTGCCGTCGTCTCCAAATCAACTGTGTCGTTCGAAAAATTGCCAAAACTCCACTCTGCGCCACACCCCCATCGGACATAGCGTTGATATGCGCGACATATCGTTTTCAGCAATCAGTCTAAAACTCTGATGTCTAGTCAGGAATGTGCCCCGAAAAAAATAAAATTAATGGTAGTCTCTTGTTACCGAGAGTTAAGTTCGCGCTGAAAAAAAATCAGCTGAACCACCGAGTCGGTAACAAGTATCGTCGATTAATACTGAATTTTAAATGGAAGAAATTCCCTAGATCTTAGGAGCACACGATGAAACTGCAAATTCGTAAAGCGACTCTGGCCTTAGCTTTGAGCGTAATCTCCCTGCCATCTTCAATATTGGTGGCGCCGGTTCAAGCGCAGACTTACTCTGCATCCGTGAGCAAGGCCCAGCCTTCAAAAACCAAACAGTTCTTCCGCAAACATGAGGTCGTGCGCAAAGCAACGATCGGTGCCGGTGTTGGTACAGCAGCCGGTGCAGTAACCGGATTGATTGCAGGCAAGGGTATGGTGCGAGGGGCCGCACTTGGCGCCGGTACTGGTGCTGCGGTGGGCGTCATCAACGGCAACAAGACCATGGCCAGACATCCGATTATTAGAGACATGGCAACAGGTACGGCAGTGGCCACAGGTATTACAATGGCGGCAACCAGAGGTCGCGGCAGTGCCAGCAAAACCGTCAAAGGCGCGGCTCTTGGTGCAGCTCTAGGATTGGGAGCAGGTTTGTTCAGAGACAAACTGAGATAAGCATATGTACGTGCAATAAATGAAGAGCAGAAGCGAAATACTTGAAATAGCGGCAGATCGAGAATTCGACCTGGTTGTTATCGGAGGCGGCGTTGTGGGAGCAGGAGTTGCTCAAGACGCCGCCTCCCGCGGTTTGTCTGTGTTGCTTTTAGAAAAAGACGATTTTGCCTCCGGCACCTCCAGTCGCACAACCAAATTAATTCACGGTGGCCTGCGCTACCTTGAACAGTTGCAATTCAGGCTGACTCGGGAGCTTTGTCAAGAGCGCGGTTTGCTGGAGCAGCTAGCACCACATATGGTGAGAGACTTTTCTTTCATGCTGCCGATCACCCGTGGTAAAAAATTCTTTGGTATCAAAGCCGACATCGGCCTGACTCTATATGATTTGCTGTCCATTAACGCCAGGGGAGTTCGCACCCATGAGCGCCTCAATCGCAAGGCCACTCTCGGCGCAGCGCCATCACTAGACCCGGCGCTGATTTCGGGCGGTTTGCGTTTTCACGATTGCATCACCGATGACAGCCGCATCGTCATGGAAGTAATTAAATCTGCTTCCCTATATGGCGCCATGGCCGTCAATTATTTAGAAGCAGTTGATTTTAAAACCACCGAAGCTGACGGGCGAGTGCACACGGTAATTTGCCGCGACCGTTTCGACGGCAAAGAAATCATCGTGCGCTGCCGCTCTTGCGTCAATGCCGCAGGCGTCTGGTCAGATAAACTTTTGCGCCAGCTTGATTCTAACTGGAGCGACAAAGTCAAACCGGCCAAAGGCACACACATAATGCTACCGCTTTCCTGCTTTGAGACCAGTACAGCACTATTTTTACCCACCCCCGATGGTCGCTTTGTTTTTGTCGTGCCCTGGCAGAAAGCGTTAATGGTAGGAACCACCGACATCAATTACGAAGGTTCGCTCGATAATCCGGTTGCCACCACTGAAGAAGTGGATTATTTACTCGGTATTCTAAATTCTTACAGTAAAGCCGGCGGTCTTCCCGGTTCGGCCAAACAGCTGACGCGCTCAGACGTGATTGCAGCATGGGCCGGCCTCAGGCCACTGGTTGGAGGCGAACACAGCGGGGGCTCCGAAAAAGGAGCGAACAAAAACCCGGGCAATACCGCCACAATTTCACGCGAACATTTACTTTTTGAAGGACCTTATGGTGTCATTGGTCTGATTGGCGGCAAGCTCACCAACTACAGAATACTTTCCATTCACGTTGTCGATATGGCTCTAGCGCAGTTGATAAAACAAGATGCCGCTAAATATGCCGGTTTTAAGCAGAGCAAGACCGATAAAATTATGCTGGGCGGCTGGAGTGACAAATCAGATTTTCTCACCACCACCGCGCAGATTTCGGCACAGGCAAGAAAGCTGTCGTTGGAGCCGGCCACCCTTGATCACCTTATTGCCACATACGGCAAAGATGCTCTCCAGGTTATAGATCTGGTAGAAAAATCGCCGGCTCTGGCCGAACGCATCTGTCCTGACTTCCCGCCCATCATGGCCGAAGTGCCTTACTGCCTCAATAATGAAATGGCCATCTCTCTTGATGACATTCTTTCTCGCCGCATTCGCCTCGGCTTTGTGCACCAGGGACAGTGCCTGGAATCGGCTCCAAAAGTAGCAATGCTGATTCAGAATCTCAACTACTGGGATTCTAAGCGAGCCGCAGTGGAACTGAATATTTTCGAAAAAAACATGCTGGCTCAACTGGCACCGGCAGCACCACTCGAATCTAGCTTAATTTAGCCATGAAAATTTTATGCCTGGGCCGCCTGCCTCAAGATCTAGAAGAGAAGCTACTCGAGCTTGCTCCCATTGATTTCATTGATCGCACAACCGCTTTGCCCGACCATGAGCTAATTGAAGCCTTGCAGGGCAAGACGATTATTTTGACCGAGCCTCAAGATCAATTGAATGAAAAGGTAGTAGCTGCAGCACCCGAACTAAAGATGATTGCGCAGCGGGCCGTGGGTTTTGACAATATCAATTTGCCGGTTTGCAGCCAGAACAACATTCTCGTCAGCAATACTCCAGGCGTGCTCGATAACGCCACCGCCGATCTAGCATTTGCACTGCTGCTCGCCTGCGGCAGACGCATAGTCGAAGCCGATAGTTATGTCCGCAGCGGTCAGTGGACAGGCTTCGAAAACGACCTTTTGTTAGGCACTGAAATTTTCGGCAAAACCATAGGCATTGTCGGCATGGGCCGCATTGGCTATGCCATGGCTAAGCGCTGTCATGCCTTTAGCCTGAAAATTATTTACAGCCGCAGTGGCGACCTGGGCCGCGATGACAACGAAATTGAAATTGATGAACGCGACAAAAAACTGGCGCTTGAGTTAAATGCCCAGAGAGTTTCCCTTGAGACTTTACTCAAAAACAGCAATTTCGTCAGCGTGCATTGTTTGCTCTCGGCGACCACAACAGAGCTTATCGGCCACAAAGAATTTTCACTGATGCCTCATGACTGTATTTTTATCAATACTGCCAGAGGCAAAATCGTAGATGAACAGGCGCTGGCCGACGCCATTTTTACAAACAAAATTAAGGGGGCCGGCCTTGATGTATTTTATAGCGAACCGGCAGTGCACAAACTTCTATTAGCGGCACCAAATGTGGTACTGGCGCCCCACATCGGTTCTGCCACTGCCGAGACCAGGCATGCTATGGCCAATCTGGCTGTCTCAGCGGCTTTAGAAGCTTTTAAAAACAAGAGCAAACCGGCTAATTTGTTGAACCCTGATATTTGGCAGGACTGGCTAGAAAAGCAATAACGCACAAGGTAAGAGCCCAGAGGAAAAAGGGCTGAATCTTTACCAGGTGAAAGAGAAATTCAAGCATAAAGAAAATCCAGCTGATGCCGGGAAAAGACGCGATAAGCACTCTGGCGCTCAGTCGCAAAAACTTTGGTAGGGCCTCATTGCAAGCCACTGTTTGCCAGAGCCACACTGCCGGCACCACTACCAAGATATAATCATGCTTGTGAGTATGCGGGCTGCATATTAGAAGCAAAAGGGTAGTAATGGAAGCATAGATTTTGAACTTGCGATCAAGGCTTGCGGAGCTGCTTAAGTCAGCTCCACCCGGCTCTTTAACCAGCCGCGCCCACATTAAAGAAACACCGATGATAGAGGCGAATAGTAGTAGCAGGGCGGCAATATGCACAAACCTGTCGTCGGAATTAGTCAAAAGACAGAGCTGACCGCGAAAGTTCTGCATTTCTACCGCTGCCACGCCGCTTACCTGTGAGCTCACTTCGGCACCGGCAAGGGCGCTGGGGAAAGCAAGCACATTTTCTACCCCAAGAGTTAAGCAAGCAAGAGCAGTAAGGGCGGCGGTAATGGCCGCGAGGACGGCGACAAAACGAAAGCGCCCGACAATTAAACCAACCATGCCTACCAGCGGCAAATATTGAAACTTATACAAACATACGGTGGCGCAAAGGGCCGCATAAGCCGGATGCCGGCGTAGAAGCAGCCACATGAGAATGACACCGGGAGCAAGCCACATAGAAGGATTGCCGCTGCGCACTCCTTCCCATTCGGGAAATGCTCCCACAGTGGCAACAATGACAAACCAGCGGCTGAAATTATCGCCAAAAACAGGTTTGACGAAATACCACAATGCCACCACAAGCGCCACTAACGCTAAGCCGCACCAGACAAGCCATGCGTGAAACATGGAAAGTTCGGCTAAAGGTCTCACAGTACTGAAAAAGAATGGTGGCATTTGCAGATAAAAGGGCTGCTCTGCTTTTACCGGGGCTGTCAATTTATCGGCAGATGCCGACTGCACTTTAGGATCATAAATTTCAATTTTTTCAGTGGCTGCGTTTTTGCACAAAACTGAAGCATTGTAGACATTAGTAAAGTCACTGATGTAAGGGTGTCCGTCTCTTTGAAAGGCGAATAATTCTCCAGAAACATTCAACCTGCCAAGCAAAGCGTAAGCCTGGAGCGTCCACATCAAAAGAGCAACAAAGTAAGCGAACCAGAGATTCTTTCTCAGACGATCACTCATTAACATTTACTACTTTTCATCCGTCGGCGGTAAATTTACCACTTCATCAACACGGTAAATGCTTTTGCCTTGCGACTCATGGTAAGTGCGCATCAACATTTCGGAAAGCAGACCCATAAGCAGACACTGCACGCCCACCAGGAAAAACATGGCGCTTAGCACAGGCAGCGGGGTTTGAATAAAGGTGGTGTGATACCAGAATTTTAAAATTACCATCCAGACAAAAGCCGCCCATGAAAGCAAGATGGCGCCAATGCCAATGGAACCAAATAAATAAATTGGCTTGGTAAAACAACTGGCCATAAATTTAACGGTAATCAAGTCAAGTACGACTTTGAAGGTTCTGGAGATTCCGTACTTAGATTGACCGTGAGTACGCGGATGATGCGTCACCGGCAGCTCGGTTACCCTGGCTCCAAGCCAGCTGGCGTAGATGGGCACAAAGCGGTGCATTTCACCATAGAGGCGAATGTCTTTGAGAATTTTTCGGCGGTAAGCCTTGAGTGAACAACCATAATCATGAAGAGAAACTCCACTGACTACTGAAATTATTTTATTGGCAATCCATGAAGGAATTTTTCTTGAAAAGAGTGCGTCGTGGCGATCCTTTCTCCAGCCGCTGACTACGTCGTATCCTTCGGCCAACTTTTGCACCAACATTTGAATGTCTTTGGGATCATTTTGCAAATCAGCGTCTAAAGGTACAATCACTTCTCCGCTGGAATGATCGATACCGGCGGCCAAACCCGCTGTCTGACCAAAATTTCGTGAAAATTTTACTACTTTGATGCGCTGATCTTTTGCAGCGATTTTAGTCAGCTCTAAAAAAGAATTGTCCGTAGATCCATCATCAACAAAAATGGCTTCCCAGGGAGCGTCTATAGCGGCTAAATTTTCCAGCAATTTGCCGTAAAGAATCGGCAGGTTTTCTTCTTCATTGAAAACAGGAATTACCAGTGAAAGATAGGGCGCAGACATTGCAATCCTTGTTCTAAATAAGTAAGCTTTGCAGAGTTTCTCAAAAGTCAGTATCCGAGGCATACTATAGCAATGAAACCCTCTGCTCTGACACATCTTGTTTGTCTAAGTTGCTTGTCGGATCTTAAATTAGCCGATGGGCAGACCCTCGACAGCAATCATGCAGAAGAAATATACGCAGGTACATTGAGTTGCACCGCCTGCAGTCGCGAATACAAAATTATTAGAGGCGTGCCGCGCTTCGTTGACGAAACTGAAAGTAGTGCCACCGACATCCGCACTGGCGCTAGTTTTGCCGAGGCGTGGAAACGTTTTCCGATGATGGACGAGCGTTATCAGAAACAATTTTTTGACTGGATTTTTCCTGTAGACCCTGAATTCGTCAAAGACAAAGTCGTGCTCGAATGCGGCTGCGGTAAAGGGCGCCATGCAAAACTGATGCAAGAGGCCGGTGTAAATGCGATTTTTGCCGTAGATATCGGCGAAGCTATCGACGTAGCATACGAGAACATCGGTTTTCTTCCAGGCATTCACCTGATCCAAGCCGATATCGAAAAATTGCCATTCAGACGTGAATTTGACTTCGCCTTTTCAGTAGGGGTCTTGCATCACATGGAATCTCCCATCAGTGGATTTCTTTCTATGAGCGCCAAAGTCAAACCCACTGGGGCAGTGACTGCATGGGTCTATGGCCGCGAAAGTAACTGGTGGCTGATTGGCATTATCAATCCAATTCGCATGCTGGTAACTTCAAAAATGCCATCCAGCCTGCTTTTGCCAGTGGCCGCCAGCCTCGCCTTCCCGCTTGAACTGTATTGCAAATTTGTCGCCAGACCCTGGATGAACCTGAGGCAAACCAACAAATGGATACCGCCGCTTTTCTATGGCGAATATTTGAATTACATTTCGCAGTTCGGATTTACTGAGCTGCACCACATAGTCTTCGATCACCTGATCGCACCGGTGGCATACTATGTGCCTCGCGCGTATTTCGCCAGCTGGTTCAAGACCGCTGGCTGGAGCGACTGCGTGGTGCGGTGGCACAACAGAAACAGCTGGTCTGGATTTTCATCGGGCAATCTCGAAGAGCTGGAGCTGATGCGCAGTCGCGTCAAAGACGTGACCGATTCGTATCTCGGTGCTTCTACCGCGCGCGCCACCGACCGACAGGAATCGCCAGAAAAATAAACAGTTACTACTGAGGCTCTTCCTCAAAATTGGTGGTATCAATTGGTTTCTGCTTCATAGTATTGCGTGAAGATTGACGATATTTGTTGGCCAGGCGCGGAATGAATTTGGTTTTGGCATTGGCACCACCGGCAGCTTTAACTGAGCTTTCCACTTTGCGTGAAGTGACTTTCTGTAAAGTTTGCTCCGCCTGCGATTCAGTCACCATTATGAAGTAGCTCTCATATCTGGTCAGAGAAACCGGGCGCTCGACCTCAATTTCCTCATCGTCTTGCTGCGGCTCATCCGGCTCGGGCTCTGGTTCTTGGGTTTCTTCCAACTCCACTTCTGAATCTTCTTCTGAATCTTCTTCTGGATCTTCGTCGTCACCGAGCAGATCAGAAAGCGAATCGAGCACGGCGCAACCGGCTTCAACCAGATGCAAGCAGTCTGAAAAGCGGCACTGCTTGCCCAGTTCGTCGATTTCGGGAAACTGTTTTGCCACATCTCTGGGTTCCGGATGGAGAAATTCAATCAGATTGAATCCGGGAGTGTCGGCTATCCACGAAACTTGATCGCTCTGAGGTGAACCACCCACTTCGCCATTTAAATTCAGTCGATAGAGTTCACTATATGTTGTTGTGTGACGACCCACGCCAAAGTCATTTTCCATCAAACCGGTCTTCAAATTGAGCCCCGGGCAGAGTTTATTGAGCATGGTAGATTTGCCAACCCCTGACGGGCCCGCGAATACAGAGATTTTGCCGGCAAGCAAGGCGGATAGATTTTCAAGACCATCTGCAGTCTTAGCAGAAACAAATATAACGAAGTATCCAAGGGGTTCATAAATACTTCTTAAATGATCTAAGTCGTTTTTAGCCCCTAAATCAGCTTTATTGAAGCACAAAATAGGGCGCGAAGTCGGCAGTGTGAGCTGAAAGTGGACAATATAGCGATCTGTCCAGAGGGGGTTCCATTGGGGCTGTTTGACAGCCTGTACAATGACTACCTGGTCTACATTGGCTAGTGTTGGTCTTGCGATAAGGCTACGCCGCTTCAGCTGAGCCGTGATTACGGCGCACTTTTCGGTCAAATCGAGTTCGTCGAGTTCAACTCTGTCACCAGTGACGATTGCCACCCTTTCTTTTTTCAGGCGCCCGCGGGCCTGGCAGGTAAGCAAAATGTCGGTTGTAGTGCCCGTAGGAAATTCCTGATTTCCCTGATCCAAGTCCGGACTCAAATCTTGAGTCAAACTGGTGACATGCACGAGATAACCTCCAGCATGACTTCTAAGTACGGTTCCAACAATCGACAATCAAACTCCAAACAGCCCAGACCGAGCCGAAAAACTAATCTTAAGGATACAACGGCAACAAGACAAAACTCTACACAATAGGCAGAGAATCGCACATGAGCACGGCAACCATGACACAAACAAGTAATGCGGAAGTTGGCGGCGAAGACCTTACATCTTCAGCATCAACGACAAACCCAGTAACAGATACAGTTACATCAAGCCAATCCGGAAATGAGCTCACTCACATCCGTAACATTGCCATTATCGCTCACGTCGACCACGGCAAGACGACACTGGTAGATGGCTTCCTGCGGCAGACCGGCGTATTTCGCGACAACCAGGAACTGGTTGAATGCGTAATGGACAGCAATGCCCTCGAACGCGAACGCGGTATCACCATTCTGGCTAAAAATACTGCCGTTACCTATAAAGATCACCTGGTCAACATCGTTGACACCCCAGGACACGCCGACTTCGGCGGCGAAGTAGAACGTATTCTCGGTATGGTTGACGGATGTTTGCTCGTAGTTGACTGCGGCGAAGGCCCTATGCCCCAAACCCGCTTTGTCTTGCGCAAAGCATTAGAACGTGGATTACGCCCAATCGTTGTGGTCAACAAAGTTGACAGACCAAATATCGATCCCCATTTGGCCGTAGACAAAGTCTTCGATCTGTTTGTTGAACTGGGCGCCACGGCTGCTCAACTCGACTTTCCTTACATCTTTGCCTCTGGTGTCAAAGGCATCGCCATGAAAGAGCCACAAGATGAAGGCACTGATTTGAAGCCGCTTCTCGATCTCATTCTCGAGCATTGCCCACCACCTGCCGGCAGCCCGAACGAGCCGCTGCAGATGCAAATCAGCATTCTTGAATATAGCGATTACCTTGGCCGCATCGGCGTTGGCCGTATCTACAACGGTACTGTTAAAGCCGGCGAACAAGTGACATTGCTCAAAGAAGACGGCACGGTAGTCAAAGGCAAAATCGCCAAGCTCTTCACTTTCCATGGTTTGAAAAAAGTGGAAGCGGAGCAGGCTCAAGCCGGTGAAATCGTCGCTATCGCAGGATTCACCACAGCCAATGTGGGCGACACTATAGCCAATCTCGAAAATCCAACGGCATTGCATAGAGTCAAAATTGACGAGCCCACCATGAAAATGGCATTTCTCGTCAACGACAGCCCTTTCGCCGGTAGAGAAGGCAAATTCGTTACTTCGCGTCAATTGCGTTCACGTTTATTCCACGAACTGGAAACCAACGTTTCATTGCGAGTGGACGAAACCGACAACACCGACACATTTATCGTCAGCGGTCGCGGTGAACTTCACCTCGGCATCTTGATCGAAACCATGCGTCGTGAAGGTTATGAGTTCCAGGTCTCACGTCCTGAAGTCATCTGCAAAGAAATTGACGGTGCCACTCACGAACCATTCGAGCGTTTATTCATTGACGTTCCAGATGGCTTCTCTGGTGCCGTAATGAACGAAATGGGACCACGCAAAGCCGAACTGCAAAACATGAACGTAGAAGGCACACAAGCACTTCTTGAGTTCATCGTGCCCACCCGCGGCATGATTGGCTTTAGAAGCGAGTTTCTGCGCTTGACCAAAGGCAACGGCATTATGAACCACTCCTTTCTCGAGTATCGGCCATGGTGCGGTGAAATTGCCCGTCAAAGAAACGGCGCACTTGTTGCCTGGGAAGAAGGTACAACAACAGCTTACGCCCTGGGCAAAGCTGAAGATCGCGGCTTCTTCTTCATCACTCCGCAAACTCACGTTTATGCCGGCATGATTGTGGGCGAACATAACCGCTCGCAAGATCTCGACATCAACGTTTGCAAAGTTAAACAGCTAACAAACATGCGCTCAGCATCGGCAGAAGTTCTGTACACCTTGCAAGCTCCAGCTGAAATGGGCCTTGAGAAGTGTCTCGAATACATCCATGACGACGAGCTTGTGGAAGTGACACCACTATCGGTGCGCATGCGCAAGCGTCAAATAACCCGCCGTTAAAAACAGCAACAAAAAGTAGAAGAGGGTAGCGGTTATAATCGCTACCCTCTTTTTGTTAGTTGCGCTTGCTGCTTTTACTGATTGCGGAAAGCAGGAGTAGGTTCAATTCCTACCATCTTATCGATCTTGTCTAATGATTGAGCCATGGTGACAATCTGAGAATAAGTCAAATTACCATTGGTGGACGATTTGAGCGAGGCTTTACTGACTTTGAACGATTGCAACTCGCGTTTGGCCTTGTTGGCCACACTGGCCGGCAATTTACCTTGAGCGCTATCTTGAGCAATGCGTGCTTCTACTCTTGCCTGCCGACTATCAATATCTGTCCAGGCAATGATTTGACCAGTGCCGGTACGCACGTCGATTTGTCTGGTTAAGCGATCGAGGTCACGCATCAGCGATTCTGTTTCAGCCAGATTCAAACTACCACCTGAGGCGCTGAAAGCAGTTTTTGCTTGATTGACTCTATCGAGTTCGCGCTTCAATTCAGATGCCAGGGCCGGTGCAATTTTTTGCGCCAGGAAGGCCTCGCCCACTCGTTTACCAAGATCGTTGACTCGGCCGTCAATGCCGCTCCATTTGGCAGTCTGACCCGCTAAAGCAGTATCTACCCGACCGTTCAATTTTTCCAGATCTGCCACCAGTGAAATAGATTCGGCGTAGCTCAAGCCGGTGCCTGAGAAGCGGTAAGAAATTTCTTCGCGACTGATGCGATCAAGCTCTCTTGTGAATTCTTGAACTTGCGCCATGGTCAATTGGCCATCAGCTACAGCAGCAGCCATTTTTTTGTCGAGTTCAGCCTGGGTGCCATCCACATCAGGCACTGCGGCCTGTGTGTCACCCATGCTTGATTCAATGGTGTTAGCCAGACGCTCGAGCTCAAGCGAAAGTGCGGCATGTTCGCCAAAGCTCAGACCACCCAACGCCCGATACTTAGCTTCTTGGTCAAGAATTCGATAGAACTCTTTTTTAAGACTTTCAGAATCTTTAACTGTCAACCGCCCCTGCATCACACCTTCAGTAATGCGCTGATAAAGCTCAGCTTGTCGTTTGGCCACATCGGGCAAAGCAACCTGCGTGTTTTTAGCCGAATTCTCCGTATCTTTTAAGAGCTTGGTCAAATCAAGGGCCAGAGCAATTGCGTCTTTGGCCTCAAGCCGACCCTGCGCGGCCACCCTGGCTGCCTGGAAGTCGGCGATGCGATTAAGTTCGCCTCGCAGCGCCTGAATTTCTTGAGCCGTTAGCTTGCCCGAGAGCGTACCCTGAGCGATAGCTTGATCAGCGTCTTGTTTCATCACTTGAAGGGTCTTTGCGGCAAACGAATTGTCGTGAATATCTTTTTCTACTTTGGTTGAAAGTCTCTCCAGCTCAAGGGCCAGTGAAAGTTTTTCTCTTTCGTCAATGATACCGTCTCCGGCTTTGAAGCCTTCTTGTTGGCCCATCACCCGGTTGTATTCGGCCATGGCGCTGTTGGCTTCTTCGATAGTCAACTTACCGGTGACGATACCAGCGGCGATACGTTTATCAATTTCGCCTCTACGCTTATCTAAGTCAGGAATATAAGAAATCTCGCGGTCTTTAACACCCCGAGTAACTCTGGTTGACAGCTGATTGATGCCTGCCACGATTTGCATGATCGCCTGGGCGTTGCTGCTTCCTTGAGCGGTGGCAGTCAGTGCGCTCAGCTCATTGGTCAGCGCGGCTTCATCTGCACTATTCAGTCTATCAGCAGCTTTAGCAGCAGCAATGCGTTTTGCCAGTTCAGTGAACGTAGCCTGCACGCCTGGCCAAACCGCCTGGCGATTAAAAGTGGAGCGATCAACAGATCCGCTTAACTTCTCCAGTTCCACCATCAGGTTTTGACCTTGCAGAGCATCTAATTCTCCGCCGGACTGAGTCCGCAAACTCACTTCTTTGGCGGTAGCTTGATCGAGCTGTTGTTTATAAACTTGAGCTTCGGTCAAAGTCATCAAACCATTTTTCAATCCCGTAGCAATTTCCCTATCGATTTCAGCTTCACGTCTGGAAACTTTAGCCGCAATATTGTTGCCGGCACCATCGCTTTCGATTTCGCTAACGGCAGCTTCGACCTGACCACCGAGTTTTTCTAAGTCGAAAGCAAGCGATAACTGTTCGTCTGCTGTAAGCGGTCTGGAAAGTTTGCGCAACTGCGTTTTTTTATCGGTTATAAGAGCAAACTGAGCTTTCAATTCTGTTGCTTCGGCGGCAGAAATTTTACCCGCTGTTGTACCTTCGGCGATGCGTCTGTCAATTTCATTTTGCCGCGAATCAATGGCCTTGAGGCTGAGCTGGCGCTCATGCACAGTGCGAGTGAGCCTTTGACTGAGGCGATCATAAGCAATCACCAGTCTAATATTTTCTGAGACAGTGACGTGGCCAGCGGCGTCTTTAGCGGCGTTGACGGCCTGGTTAATCTGTTCAAGCTCTGAGCGCACTTCATCAAATTCTTGCTTGGTCAAGCGGCCCTGAGCAAAAGCATCAGATAGTCTCTTTTGAATTTCATCACGTCTGGCGTTAACATCGACAAAGCCAGATTTGCGATCGCTCAAACTGGCTTCCATGGCCTTGATGATGCCGTCGAGATCGAACTGCAAGCGCAATGTTTCCCACAAGTTCAATTTGCTCTCAGTGGCGCTGAATACGGCCTCCTGATCAGCAACTCTTTGCAAATCTTTCTTGAAACTCTGAACTTGCAGTTGAGTCAGACGTCCGGAATTGTAGGCCTCGTTCAAGCGTCTTTCAATAGCGGCAAGACGCTTGTCGACATCACTTATGTTGCCGGCACCGGCCACAGCAATTAAGCTGGTGGTGTCAGCGGCGATGCCAGGATAAAAGGCACCAAGGGTGGTTGTACCAGCCAACAAGGCCGCAGTCAAACTTAAAAGTGAAGAGCGCTTCATACATTTCTCCGTATTTAAAGGCGTTCGTAAGACCGTTGCTTGCCACCGCGTTTAGACAGATGTCAAAAGCCAGGCTTGCCACAAAGTTTAAGATGCCTATTCTATTGCCTTTGTTCCAATTTGCATCAGTCCTTGAAGTATATAATTGAATGGTTAGCCTCAAGAGAAAAAGCCAATGAAGCGTAAACTCAGTGCCGGTGGCGGCTGGCAGGCAATCGCTTACTCTTTGATTAAGGCCAGAGAAGTTGGCCCTTGGCGTCTATGGCAAAAAATGCGATCAAAGAATGCCTGCAAAACATGTGCTCTTGGAATGGGGGGCATGAAGGGTGGCATGGTCAACGAAGCGGGCCATTTTCCTGAGGTCTGCAAGAAAAGTCTCCAGGCTCAGGTGGCCGATATGCAAGGAGCAATCTCCGCCGACTATTTTGATAAGCATTCTTTAGCTGATTTACTGCAACTGACGCCCAAAGAGGCCGAGCATCTCGGTCGGCTCACTTATCCGGTCATTCACACCAAAGGCGACAGTCACTTTCGGCCCACCACATGGGAACACGCATTAGGCGAGATTTCCTCATCGCTTAAAACCATCGCCCCTGACAGAGCAGCTTTCTATGCCTCGGGGCGCTCCTCAAATGAAGCCGCATTTTTACTGCAATCTTTTGCTCGCGTTTACGGCACCAACAACGTCATGAACTGTTCTTTTTATTGCCATCAGGCTTCTGGGGTAGCACTTAAAATGGTCTTTGGCACCGGCACCGCCACCATTGCATTAGACGATATTCCGCAGTCGGACCTTTTCATTTTAATTGGCGCCAATCCAGCTTCTAATCATCCTCGTCTGATGACTCAACTGGCCAATTTAAAAGAGCGCGGCGGTCACATTATCGTCGTTAATCCGGTAAAAGAGCTTGGCCTTGAAATTTTTCGCGTGCCTTCAAAACCTCTGTCGATGTTGATGGGCTCTAAAATTGCTGACTTATACGTACAACCTCAATCAGGCGGAGATGTACCATTTTTAGTGGGCGTGATCAAGAAATTGATTGAGCTAAATAAAGTCAATTATGATTTTCTCAAAGCCAATACCGACGGCTGGCAAGAAGTAATCGCTCAAGCGGAGGGCACCGACTGGCAAGAGATAGTCACCACCAGCGGTGTCAGCCTGGAAGTGATAGAAAAGACGGCGCAGTATATCTCCGGCAGTGACAAAGCAATTTTTGCCTGGGCGATGGGTCTGACTCATCATGCTTTTGGTGTAGACAATATTTTAGCCGTGTCGAACCTGGCTCTGATTACAGGCAATGTAGGCAAGGTGGGCTCAGGCATGCTACCGATTCGCGGCCACTCAAATGTGCAGGGCATCGGTTCGGTGGGTGTGGCACCACAATTACAACCACAAGTCAAAGACGCTTTAGAGAAGCTCTACAACAAGAACATGCCTGAATCTGCAGGCCTCGATACTTATCATATGATCGAAGCTGCCGGTGATAATAAAATCGATTGTCTCTTTGCTCTGGGAGGCAATCTCTGGGGCTCTAATCCTGACTCTAACTGGACCAGCGCTTGCATGCAGTCTATCGGCACCACTGTTTATCTTTCGACCAAACTGAATCCGGGGCATTTCCACGGGCGCGGAGGCACCACCATTATTTTGCCGGTCCTGGCACGTGACGAAGAGCCACAGCCAAGTACGCAAGAATCGATGTTTAATTTCGTCAGACTTTCAGAAGGCGGTAAGCCAAATGTGCCGGGCTTTATGCGCTCTGAAGCAGAAGTTATTTGCACCCTGGCAAATCTGGTGCTGGGCACCGAACCAGTAGATTGGCTCAAACTGACGCAAGCAAAAGAAGTGCGCAAAATCATTGCGCAGGCAATTCCCGGGTGGGAAGCCATTGCCGACATCGAAAAAAAGGGCGAATTCACAGTTAGCGGAAGAGTTTTTCATGAAGCAAAATTCAACACCGCCAACGGCAAAGCACAAATGCAGGTCACGCCAATTCCTAAATTTGATACGAGCGCTCTGCGGCTAATTACTATGCGCTCTGAGGGCCAGTTCAATTCGGTGGTTTATGAAGACCACGATATTTACAGAGGTATGCCTCACCGCCACTGCTTGCTCATTGCAGCAGAAGACTGCAAGCGTATGAATTTAAAAGACGGCGAGAAAGTAAGAGTGGTGGGCGAGGCCGGCAGCCTGGAAAATATCGAGATTGTCTACGGTCAGATCAAAGCCGGCACCGTGGCTATGTTTTACCCTGAATCAAATGTGCTCATTAAAGCTCGCATTGATGCTCGCTCGAAAACACCATCATTTAAAAGTGCGCCGGTTACAATTGAAAAAATGAGAAGTTAAGGCGTATTCTCTTCCACATTTGTGTCTACTTGAGCTATTACGTGACCACGATCAAACTCTTCCTGACTGGGCATTGAATAGCGCATTCCTTCAATGCCGGCAAGATCTTCAGGCGAAGTATTATTGACGAGCTGGCGATAAAGTTCGGTAGTGGCAAGCAATATAATCATGTGTGCCGGAATTAGGCCGATGAATAGTAACATGGTGCCGAAAGCACGCAGAGCACTGAAAATCAGCATCATCAGCAGTATATTGATTCTTGCCCCGCGACTGGCAATCCAACTGGCGCGCAGAGACTCTATCGGCCCTAAACTTTTATCGACAATAAAATAAGAGTAAAACTGCATGAAGAAATTTACGATCATGCCTGGAATGATCAAGAAAAGATAACCTAAGCAAGAAAGAATCGTGAAGCTGGCAGAACCGAGCGCGTATTTAACAAATAAATGATTGGCTGAAAGCAAATCACTGACTTTCGCGCTACCTCCATCAAGCACCTTAAGCTGAACATTGATCACGCCCAGTTCCATGACAGCATTGACTAGCGTTGATACGAGAAAAGTGATAAAGCCATAGCAAAATTTTAAAATCGCCTGGTCATTCGGTATGGCAAAACTAATGATAAAAAATACAAGGCTGACAAATCCCGGAATAGCCCACGAAACAAGCAGTACCAATAGCAGTGGCACAAACTCACGCTTGGTGCATTGCCAGCCTGTCGTCAGGGCCTTATCAATAGAGATCTTTTCTGGAGCAAAAGCAACAGCAGGTTGTTGCGTCATTTCACACCCAGCCTTGGCAACACAGGCAAAAGATCACCCCACAAGAACCCCTGGCCATAATTGATGCCCATCTCTTTTAAAAGAGGCAAATCGGCGCGGTCTTCTATACCTTCGGCGACAATTTCTGCACCCAGAGATTTGGCCACATTAGCCAATCGGCGTAGCAAACGGGCCTTAGAGGGTTCTCGGGCAATGCCTGAAACATACTTGCGGTCTACTTTTACGAGATCGGGCTCGAGCAAAATCAAAGTTTCCAGTGAACTTCTGCCGAAACCGACATCGTCAATAGCCACAAGAATGCCGGCAAGTTTCAAGGCGTGAATAGCTTCACGCAAATATCCGGGCTCGGTGATAAATTGTTGCTCGCTGATTTCAAGACAGTAAATAGTGCCATTGCGCTCTTTCGGAAACATATCAATCAGATTTTCTACAGGCGTCTCAAGCAAGGTAGACGGAAAGAGATTGACGTGCAAGCGCATATTGCGCCCCACATTTGGTGCATCTTCAAGACAGAGCCGCAAACATTGCAAATCAACCGTAGTTAAAATATTGTTTTCGATACAGATGCGGAAGAAATCGGCAGGGCTTTCAAATGAACCGTCTGGCCCCCGAGTCAGTACCTCATAACCGGCCACCGCCTCGTTATTGAGATCCATAATCGGCTGGTAAACGGTGCGAAACTGCGTGCTGTCGCATAGTTGAGCGACAATATTTTCTGGTGTGGGATCATTGTCTTCATTTTTCTCTACACCCAGATCGCGAGCCAGTGACACGCGATTTTTTCCACCGGCTTTACTGCGTTTAAGTGCGGTGCGAGACAATGTTACCGCTTCATTGACCGAAGCAATCTTGTGAGGCAAATTAGCCAGCCCAAGACTGGCCGTTAAATGCACAACATCTTGAGCACCACGAAGTGGTGTATCGGTAATAGCAACGCGGATGCGCTCAGCTACTCGCATACCGTACGCCAGCTGAGTGTCGGGCAGCAGCACTAAGAACTCATCTCCACCGACTCTGGCTACATGATCGGATGGTCGCAAGGTGCTTCTAATACGCTTCGCTATTTCTTTGAGGACAATGTCGCCGGTGCTATGCCCAAAAGCGTCGTTGATTTTGTGAAAATCGTCGCAATTAATTAGCACGGCAATTAAATGAGTACCCGAGCGACCAACGCGGTTGTCTTCGGCCCTTAAGACCTGCTCCAGGCCTCTGGCATTAGATACTTCCGTCAAAAAATCTACATGGGCCAGTCTATCTAGCTGTTCTTTGGCCGCCACCAACTCAGCGCGCAATTGCTGCACCTGCGGCCAGTCTGCCAGAGAGGAGCCGTCCTGGCCGGCACTTTGAGCCAACTGCTCGGACTGTTCGCCAGGATAGCCATCGTCATCTTCAGTTTTAATACCGTCGATGCTGCCTGAATTTTTCAGCAGATAAACGCCGAAAGATCCAGAAAGAGTTGCCAAAAGCAGGCAAATCATCGGTAGCGAATTTCCCTGAGCCTTGGCGTCGCCACTGTAATAGCCACGGATTGCCTTGTTTTGCTCATCTTCGAGGCCCACCAGCGCTTGGGACAGGCGAGCGGCATCACGCAACTCGCGGGTGGTAAGCAAAAGCTGTTTCGCCGAAGCAGCGCCTTTTTCTTGCCGCAACTGAGCGTCAGAATTAAGCTGGTCTAGAGTGAGGCCCAGTTGATTGGCCATGGAGCGAAACTGTTCGTCAGTACCAAACTGGCCGCCATCCAGGCCTTGCAATAAAAATAAGTGCTTTTTGACGCTGTCTTCAGACTCGATAAAAGACTGTAGTTGAAGCTTTTCGCCGGTGATCAAATAGCGCTGGCTGGAGAGAATCGTATCTTTAAAAGACTCGCGAAGCTGCTGCAACTCGTGTACTGCCTGCAACCGGGTGTCAAGCCAGCGGTCAGTGTGGCTGCGACCGAAACCCATCATGGCCGAAAGGCAACCTGCCGCCATCAGACACAAACTGACAAGTAAGAAGGTAATACTCTTTTTCTGAAGCGAATGATTGAGATTCATGACCGGCAGATAATATTCTCAGTCGCCTGAGCAGGACTATAAAAATACAAGTTTCTTCTCTCCTATTACACATTTAAGAGAAGATCTAAACTTGAATCTAGCTCGATTTACCTACCAGAATCTTGGCGGTCGATTGATAGCCTCTACGTGACACTCTGGCAGCTCTTTCTTAAATGCCGAAATCGCCTGAATGGCATGAGTGTCCAGGTTGATACCGCAAAGCCATAAATTCTTGAGATTTTTCAGGTTTTTCAGGCTACGCAACCCGGCAGGCGTGACTTTGGTATTGGAGAGATCAAGGGTGACAAGTTGCTGCATCTTGGCCAATTGCGGCATGTCATAATCGCTAATTTGTTTGTTATCAGCCAGTGAAAGTGAACTGACCGTCTTTAGCTGCGCGAGGTCGGCAAAACCTCTGCCGTCTACCTTTGTGCTGTCCAAATTCAATTTGCTCAATTGCGGAAAAGATTTGAGCACTGAAATTACTTCATTGCCTACTTCGCAGCCATCGAGATCTAACCATCTCAATGTAACCGGCAGATTTTTTGCCCGCACCAATGCCTTGATACCAGATACGGTGACGGGAGTCTTGGATAATCCCAACGAAATCAAATACTTTGTCCCAAGCAAAGGCATAGATTCATCGCCGATGGTCGTATGATTAACAAAGAGTTGAACCAGTTTCGGCATCGCAATAATATATTTCACGCCTGTAGCATCAATTTTTGTATGCTTCAGTGACAGTAATGAAACCGGTGATTTAACCAGGTATTTAAGCCCGGCGTTAGTAATCTTGGTATTATCCAATGACAGTGTCTCGAGAGCTGTTAAAGCCCCGATAGTGGGCATCACCTTGTCTGTTAAATCGCGATTGCTATCCGATTTAAATTCTTTGATGCCACTGGATCTGGATAAACTTGAAATCACAGTCTCATCATCCGATCCGTCAGGCAGTTGAGGCTCTGTTCTTACTTGCGGAGGAGTAGCGTTCAAGGGCATATCCGGCGGTAAGTTTGAAGGCACACCCACACTCGGGTCTGCACCCGCATGAGTCAAAACCGGTTTGGCAGGTTTTGGCTTTAGTAAATAAAACGCGCCGGCAGAGGCACCAGCCAGAAGCACCAGCACCGCCAGCGATACCATAGCAGGTTTAGCCCAAGATGGCATTTGCCGGATTTCGTCATCATCATCGTCATCATCTTGATCTTCGTCAGCAACGCCGTCTTCACCGTCTGCGTGACGGCCGGTGAGATAACCGGTACTGGCACCAATTGTGCCGGTTTGATTTTGCGCGGCCTGCTTGGCTCGGCCCCCACGCGCCTGGTCAACTTCTGTATTCGCCTGAGCACCCGAAGTAGGTGCGTCATTAATCGTGTAGGCGCGGGTGCGTTCTTCACGAGTAAGTTGCTGTGTCGGTGGATAAGTGAGAGCTTTTGACGGTAGGGCATCAACTTCTGCCTTGGCGCCTTGCGAGCCCGAAACTATATCGACCACCGAACTGGGCAACTTAAGCGCTCTGCCACCACTCCCGGTAGCATTGAATGCCTGGGTTGCACCATCGGGAAGCAAGCCTAATTTCTGCGAGAGCTGAATCAAAACAGCTCTAACTTCGTCGGCCGACTGGTGACGATCCCGAGGCAATTTAGCTAAAAGTTTCGCCACCACTGCTTCAAGTTCAGGCGGAAAATCAAGCCCAAGCGATGCTTCTTTAAGTGTTAGCGGTTGCTCGGTTAAGTGTTTATCCATGGTCATAAATTTCTGCTCGCCCACAAAAGGAGGTGCGCCGGTCAGACAAGAAAACATCACACAACCAAGTGAATAAAGATCTGAGCGATAATCAATTTTAAAACCTTGAATCTGTTCAGGGCTCATATAGAGCGGGGTGCCCAGAGCTTCTCCGGTCTTGGTGAGGCTTTGCACCGTGTGATCTTCTTCGTCAAGTAATTTGGCAATGCCGAAGTCGAGCAATTTCACATGCACGCCATCTTCACCCATGGTGAGCATGATGTTGCCTGGCTTGATGTCGCGGTGCACGATCCCTTTGCTGTGAGCAGCCGCGAGACCGTCGAGCAATTCCAAAAATATGGGCATGGCTTCAGCCACATTGAGAGTGATGCGCTCGCGAATCACGTCTGAAAGAGTTACACCCTCCACATATTCCATAACCATGTAGGGCCTGTCAAGATCGTCGATTCCGAAATCGTTGATGGCAACAATGGCAGGGTGATGAAGTGCGCTTGAAGCTTTGCCTTCCTGGTGAAAACGAATACGAGCTTTAGCTGAAGCCAAATTGCTTTTCAGCATTTTGATGGCAACAAGTCTGTCGAGAAAAACCTGGTGGGCGAGATAAATTACGCCAAAGCCGCCGGCACCGATAATAGAAACTAGCTGATATTTGCCGAGATAGAGAGTACCGAGCATATCGTCATGCTCTGGCTCTGGTTCAGCTTTGCGTTTAGAGCGAGCTGCAGGAGCAGCATTGTTATTTTGTTGATAGCCATCGCCGAACGATAGAAACGGCTCGCTGGGAGCGTCAGAGGATGATAAATTTTCTTTCTCATCCTCGCCCATCTGCCTGGTATCCTCGTTATTTGCATCAGCTCTATCGGCAAAATACGAATATGACCGTTCTCGCACTGTCGGTGACTTTTGACGATGAACAGGTTTTTGCCCTGGAGTCTCTCCTTTATTATAGGACAGTCGCTGACCGGGGGCCGAAGGTTGGGTTTTGTCGAGGCCGTCTACTTCAGCAGGGGTAGACTTTTGAGTACTTTCAGACTGATCATTATGCATAAAGATAATTATTGAAGGGTGCACCAAGAACGATACCATAATAAATTACGACAGCTTTGTTGACGAGTAAAAAGATGTTTTCAAAAGGAAAATTGATCACTATCGGTGGTGCCCTTTCAATTGCCTGCGCAGCCTGCTTTACGGCGGTGGCAGAGGTTCAAGACAGTTACAGCTCTCCGTACCGTCTGCAATTTACTTTGCCTAGGGAAACACTCACGGCACCAGATTTAATGGCGCCGCGTAATGACACTCAATTTGAAAGCGAAACCCCAGCCAGAGAATGGTATTCAGCTAGAATTTTACGCAAATTCGGGGCCTGGGGGCCTGGGGCCCTGAGCCGCACCATTATCCGGCACCATATCAAAATTATTCCAGCACGAGCCCTACCTGGTTGCGCGAGCGGTTGCTGGTGGTTGGGCAACGCTTGATCGGCCTAACTTATCAGCACCACCACATTCCTGATTGGAATCCTCCAGCCGATTGGCCATGGAAAGAGGTGGCATACGGCCGCAACTCTAAAGGGATCGATTGCAGCGATTTCACATCTTGGACCTACAATTATGGCCTTGGTATCAAACTGCCGACCAATATTAAAACTCAGGCTGAGGCGCAAGATGTGCCCGGTCCTGGTGATGTGGGTCGCCTGCCCGTACAAGTGATAAGCAACGACAAAGGCTACGAAAATCTGGTGAGCAAGCTAAAAACCACCTACGCCCATTTACTCAAGACAGCTGGTATTTCCAACGCTTCTCCCATGCGCACAGAATAATTCCATAAAATAAAACCCGAAGCCTGAGCCTCGGGTTTTATCAGACTGTTGAGTCTTATCTACGATTTAGTAGATGTAGAGCATTTCGCGGAATTTTGGCAATGGCCAGAGCGCATCATCAACCACTGTTTCCAGTTGGTCAGAGATATTGCGTACTGCGTCCATGGCAGGGATGACCTGCTCCTGGTAGAACTTAGCCCGTCTGAGATTATCAGACTCACCGTGCTCGCCGTGCTCTTCTTGCTTACCTTCTTTGATCACGCCTTCCAATTTATCGAGGTCGATTTGCAAGGTGGTGATTTCATCGCACAGATGCTTGAGGAAATTCTCTTGCTCCGCGAGATTGATGCCGTTCAAAGCAGCCTTGGTGGTGGCGATTGTTTGCGCCAGCTTCAACTGGTTATCGAGGGCAGCAGGAAGAATGATTGTGCGCGCAATGTTGGCCGTAAGCAACGATTCAATATTGATGGTCTTGCAATAAGATTCAAGATTGACGTTATAACGGCTGAATAATTCGTCTTCTTGCAAGACTGAATATTTATTGAAGAGATCTTTGACTTCTTGTTCATTGAGCACAGGCAAGGCATCAACGCAGTTTTTTAAATTCGGCAAACCGCGACGCTCAGCTTCTTCATGCCAGACTTTGGAATAGTTATCGCCGTTGAATAAAATGCGCTCATTATCAATCAGTGTTTTGCGCACTACTTTTTCTACTGCGGCATTGACGTCTAAACCAGTTTTGATTTCAGAAGCAATTGCACTGGAGACATAATCCATTGACTCAGCCACAATTGTGTTGAGCACTGTGTTTGGCCAGGCGATCGATTGGCTTGAACCAACAGCACGAAATTCGAATTTGTTGCCGGTAAAAGCAAAAGGCGAAGTTCTGTTTCTGTCTGAATCGTCACGTGGAAGATCAGGCAAAGTGGAAACTCCAAATTGCAAGACTTTACCGATTTCGCCAAGAATTTCTTTCTTGCCTGAAATAATGGTCTGTACCACTGCTGTGAGCTTGTCACCCAGGTAGATGCTCATGATCGCAGGAGGCGCTTCATTGGCACCAAGTCTGTGGTCGTTGCCGGCAGAAGCAATACTCGCTCTCAGTAAATGTCCATATTTATTGATAGCGCGAATGACGGCTGTAAGCACCACTAAGAACTGCAAATTTTCGTGAGGAGTTGTGCCGGGCTCAAGCAAGTTATTACCTTGATCGTCGGCCATAGACCAGTTGTTGTGCTTGCCACTACCATTGACACCACTAAATGGTTTTTCATGGAAGAGACAACGCAAGCCATGCTTTTGCGCAGTCTTGCGGAAAACTTCCATCAAGAGCATGTTGTGGTCAACAGCAACGTTGCTGTACTCAAATACTGGAGCAACTTCAAATTGGGCCGGAGCGACTTCGTTGTGACGGGTTTTGACCGGCACTCCCAGTTTGTAGCACTCAGCTTCAGTGTCCATCATGAAAGCTAAAACTCGTTCTTTGATTGAACCCCAATAGTGATCTTCCATTTCTTGACCGCGCGGAGGCTTAGCACCAAATAGAGCGCGACCGCAGTTGATTAGATCTGGACGCGACATGTAATAGGCTTCGTCAATTAAGAAATATTCTTGCTCAGCGCCCACAGTGCAATTGACTCTTTTAACTTCCTTATTACCGATTAGTTTGAGCAAGTGAACTGTTTGTTTGTTCAATGCTTCAAGCGAACGCAGCAAAGGTGTTTTCTTATCGAGAGCATGACCGGAATAAGAACAGAACACTGTAGGAATACAAAGAGTCTTACCGTTAGTGCTTTCCATCAAGAAGGCAGGGCTGGTTGGATCCCAACCGGTATAGCCGCGTGCTTCAAATGTAGATCTGATACCACCGGATGGGAAACTCGATGCATCAGGCTCGCCCTGTACAAGCAGTTTGCCGGAGAATTCGAGAATTGCTCCACCATCATCGGCGCTGGAAGTAAGGAATGAATCATGCTTTTCAGCAGTCAAACCAGTCAGTGGATGGAACCAGTGAGTGAAGTGAGTAGCGCCTTTAGCCAGTGCCCAGTCTTTCATGGCATTGGCCACGATATCGGCCATTGAAGGGTGAAGCGCTTCGCCAAAGTCTAAGCAGCGCACCAGAGCTTTGTAAACATGCTTAGGCAGCAGTTTACGCATCACTGAACGATTGAAAACATTTTGACCGAAGATTTCAGAGACTGTAGTTTTTGTGAAATCAACCGACATCTGCACCGGCTCACGCCCTTGTACTGTTCTTTTAGCAGCGCCTCTGGCGTCTGCGTGGGGCGACGATGATGAGCGTCCCGTCATTGAATTGCCTCTCTCTTTTACTGTCATTTTATTTCCTCTCTGAAAATTCTATTTGCTCGGCCGCCAACCCGCACAGGTTGTGGCAGGCTTGCAAAGCTAGAGCCCAAGCGCTTTGAGAATTACTCTCTTTTTGCGCTGGCCATCGAACTCTGCATAAAAAATTTGCTCCCACGGACCAAGGTCAAGTTTGCCGTCTGTTACCGGCACCGTCACCTGATGGTTGATCAAGATGCGCTTAAGATGAGCATCACCGTTATCTTCACCAGTATTGTGGTGATGATAATCAGGATTCTCAGGCGCCAGTTTGTCCAGCCATAGATCAATATCTTTGATCAGGCCAGTTTCCCAGTCGTTGACATAAATGCCGGCGGTGATGTGCATGGCCGACACTAAAATGAAACCTTCTTTGAGGCCGGTCTCTTCTAAAAACTGCTGAACGTCGTCAGTAATACGAACGTGCTCGCGCCGTTTTTTGGTATCGAACCACAAATACTTGGTATGGGCCTTGAGGCCGTCTTGTACCTTCATATAAATCTCCCGGGCACAATTTGCCATATTCTAGCCCACTGGCAAGCTGATGCGAGTACCTGAGCGCATTACCGTAACTTTTAAGGACAGTCGCACAGTATATACACTCGATAGATATAGATGCTGCGGTCGGCCAGCGGGGGGCGATGATGGCGCTTAAATGAAAACTAGATTGATATCAATCTGCTTGCAAAAACAGACCCCAAGCCTCACAGGCCCCCAAACCGATTTTTGCAAAAATTGAACTAAAATCGCTTCAAACTATCCGCCAGTGAGCCTAGCGGCGACGCTTTTCTGAATGCTCTGACTTAAGCTTTGCTGACCGCCAATCGCTTCCAGACTTCCCCAGGGTTTTGATATGTCGAGAGACTTTAGAGCTTTCAATGTGCTGCCATAGTCGAGTACCTGGGCCTGGTCGAAGAACCAACCCTGGGCTTTATCGTAACGACCAGTGAGGCGCTGAGCGGTTTTCTCAGCATGGTCAACTATCACCGTGCGCATTCCTGGTTTGAACAGTTCAGCCTTGCCGGCATTTTGCATCAGGGCCAACTCATCACCGTGACCGACATAAAAGGCCACTTGATCGCCGCGCTTAATAATGCCGAGACCATTGGTGGCCAATATGTCATCAATGGAAGGCCTGGTGCCGATGGTAGACTCTGGACTATGGGTGTGAAACGGCACTTTGCCCGATTTGCTGCTACCGGGCAGCCAGGGGATGTGGGTTTCGTTGCCGGCCACTGGTCGGCTCAGCTTGAGTGAATTCAAATCGAGAGTGCGGCCGGTTTCGATGCCTTTCCATGCGTGCTTTTCGCCCAGTATGCGACTGACTTCCAGCATGTCGATTTTGCCTTCTCCCTTTAGAATAGAAGCAGGCAAACGCTCAGTTCCGGGGCCAATGAAAGCAACTCGGTCTTTCACAGGCATAATGATCTTATCTTCGACAGCGCGACCAATGCGGCCGTATACAGGCGGCGCGCCAAAGGCCTTACTAGCACCCCAGCCACCGATAACCATTCCGGGGGCGGCCTCAGTAAAGTTGGTCAGGCTGCGGCCTAGATTTTGAGAGCTAACATGGGCGAGTTTGCTTCGTTCAGCATCGGTGGATGCACCAGAGGCTTTGTGAGCGAAAGATGAAAACGAATCGACAGCTTCATAGCCCTGCCATCCCAGACCGACCAGAGTTACAGCAGTGGCCACTTTGGGAAACTTCAAAAGCACCGTCCCCACAGCGCCGATCGCCGCTCCGCCGGCTGCTCTAGTGAGAACATCAGCTGGACGTTCTTTCAAATCGCGGCTCAGTTCTTCGTAAAAGGCTGAAGGGGTTTGAGAAAGAGTGAGTGCCGTGACCTTTGCCACATTTTCAAAAGAACTGTCACCGGCGCCAGAGCTTGAAGAACGGTTCTGACCGTTGCTCAAATCTTCGCTTTGTCGGGCAGCAGTGTCTTTCGGCATCTCAACCTCTAATGTTCTTGAGATCAGATACTAATAATTACGTAGCTCCCTGTCATTGGGGAAATTACGGGTAGATTTAATGGTCAGCTCAGAGTTAAGCTTTGTGATTAGTCGGACCGCTTTGCAAAGAATTGAGGCCCTCGGCGGCGTCGTGCTGAGCCGGATCAAGTGCCAGAGCGGCTTTATAAGCATCAATGGCTTTGTCGGGCAGACCCTGACGGGCAAACAATTTGCCCAGGTGAGTGTACAGGGCTGCATGTTTCGGAGCTAACTTAATTGCTTCTTCAAATTCGCTACTGGCCAGCTCCAAATTTCCTTGAGATTCAGCCAGCCATGCCAGATCAACGCGCAAGGCAGCAACTTTAGGTTGCAACGCAACGGCTGCTTCCAGCTGTTCAAGGGCACGTTTGGTATCACCAGATTGCTTGAGCAAGAAAGCCAGATCGGCATGAGAGAAAGCGTCTGTCGGATCCATAGCAAAGCTTGCGGCGTATTCTTTTTCGGCACGAGTAAAATCACCCAGACTGCCATATGCAAAAGCCATCGAACGAGTAACGCGAGCGTTATTGGGCTGATAGCTCAAAGCCCACTGAAACTCGGTGATCGCTTCTTGCCATTTCTTTTCTTGAGCAATGGCAATGCCTTTCACATAGTGGACTTTGCAGGCTTTTTCTTTGAGCTTTATTTTCTGCTGATCATCGAGGGGAATAGGCTCGCCCAGTCCAACAACCATCATCGCTTCGGCGATAGCTTTCAAAGGATTTCCCTGCATCAAGGCCACCAGACAATAGTCGCGGTGCACCACTTTAATGTTGGGTTCGCACATGATGCTTGCCTGTAACTCAACCTCGGCCATTTCGGCATTCCAGCGACTGAGGTAGACTCGCGAAAGTTCATAATGGTCTAGTGCTTCATTGTGCAACGCGCTCAGTTCCATTGCTAAAGCACGACGTTTAGCTTCACGCTCAGCGTAAGCAGCGGCGGCAATTGCTGCGGCTTCTTTTTCTGACTCAGTGCCGATGGTGATTGGAACTCCCACGGGGGAACCCGGTTCGCGCTCCGCATTCACAGCTGTATTGACCGGATTTTCTTTCGCTGCATTCACCGGAATTTCACTTTTGCTTTTAATGGGAGTGAAGGCGCCAGGCTTCTGTTCTGGAGCAGCTAATGCAGACAGCACGCCGGTATTAGTGGCAGCGATCAGAATCACACAGGCAAACCGGCTAGCAATAGTTTTTTTCAACACTGACAATTCTCCGCCCATCTAAAGCCTCTGCTTCATTATGCCATTGTAGCCGCATCACTGTTCAACGCCCGAAAGGCTAATTCATGATCAGTGTTTTCCCCAGAAATAAATTCTTGAGCACGGCCTAAAGCGTGGGTAGCGCTGCAGCGACGATGGCAATACCGTTTGCTTCAGCATATTTGACCATCTCATCCTGCTCAACCACTAAGGTTTCGCGAGCCTCAACAGCCAGCACTCCACCCGGGTTAGCATTGTCATTGACCATCGACTGAAGAGTGTTCATGCCTACGGTGGGAATGTCAAAACGCTGATCTTGATTAGGTTTGGACACTTTGCAGACAACTACTGGGCCGCGGGCTAATTTAACCGCTCTTTTAATAGCTTCGTCGGTACCTTCGATTGCTTCCAACGCAAGAATCATGCGGTCTTTCACAACCACGGTTTGACCAATATCAAGGCGAGCAATCTCGCGAGCTACGCGCATACCGTACTCGATATCGGCATAGTCACCGGCTGATGGCTGCAGTTTTGTCAGTACGCCGATTTCAGGGAATAGGTGACGCAAAAATTCAGATTGCGTTAAAACTTTGAGACCGTGGGCTTCCATGATGTCGCCCACAGCAAACTGAATGGTGTCATCGTTAAAGTTAGGCAGCTTACTCAGCTCCTTAACAGCGAGCCAGTCAAGTTTGTGCAACTGTCTGAGTAAATTGATCTTCGGCACTTTGCCGACGAAAACCAAACCAGTGCAACCTTCTTTTTTTAGCAGACCAATACTGCGACCGATTTGCCCTGGTGCCACCAGATAGGTTTTGTCGGCATGGGGAGAAACTTGCGCTTCAGCACTCTCAGAAAGTGCCAGTGCTACGACTTTGTATCCGCGCTCTTTAGCTGATTGGGCTAAAAGTGAAGGCAGTTGCCCTTCACCTGAAATCAGACCTAATTTTCCTGTCACCACTCGCGCACTACTTTCATTGAGGGTAGAAATACCCATAACTACCACCTTTACGAAAAAATTCGCCCAACGAGAAGGTCATTTGCAGACGAACAAGCGGCTAGTTTACCACGTTCTTGGCAGCCAGCCTGTGCTTGTAAATGAACAAGAATAAAATGCTACTCAAACTGCTCGGTCTTGGCCAGCGCAGTGACACCGGCCATGCTGCCGAAGCTCATACTTTCCACCGCCGACGATGGCACAATAACTGTCGAAGTGCCACCATTTTTCATCACTTCGTAGAGCATATTCATACCGCGTAAATGAACGGCCATAGGATTCTTTTCATACACTTTGCCGGCATCAGCAAAACGCTGTGCAATAGCCATTTCAGAATCACCTAAAAGAATTCTCGCCTGACTTTCTCGAGCCGCCTGAGCGACCCGACTCATGGCGTCTTGCAAGGCATCAGGAATTTTGATATCGCGCATTTGCACAGAAGAAACTTTGACACCCCAGGGCTCAGTTTGTGCGTCAAGAACGGCTGTCATGCTGCTGTCCAGCGCGGCGCGATCCGAGAGCACATGTGCGAGATCGCTGCGGCCGATGATATCTCGCAATGCTGTTTGAGCGGCACCAAGCACTGCCAATTGGTAGTCGGTAACTTTCAAAATAGCGAGTTGCGGATCGACCACAGTCCAGTAAATAACAGTGTCTACGTTTACTGGCACATTGTCGCGAGTGAGAGTTTGCTCAGCGGTAATGTTGCTTGTTACTGTGCGCAAATCTACGGTGAATGGAGTGGTCTCGAAAAACGGCATGAGGAAAAACAAGCCCGGCCCGCGCACACCGGCGAAACGTCCCAGGCGCAGCACTACTTTGCGTTCCCATTCGTTGCAGACGCGTAAGCAATAACGCAGCAAAAGAAAAAGTACGAATGCGAATATCACCAGGATAGTGAACAAAAAACCGAAAATTTCCATGCTTACTCTCCAGGCGAGATCAATGTAGTGCGAAACGTTGAGACTAGCAGAAATCAGCCGGCGTTTCGGCAAACAAGACTGTCAGGACGAAGCTGTGCTTGACAGCTAGAGCGGCCCGCCCTTTATCGGCGTAGAGTGGGTATATGCTTGACATTGGCATTTAAAAGCATTTAACTGTTTAATGAGAATGCGCTGCATCGTTACCAATAACGTCAGCGCCCGACCATGACGAAGGCAACAGCTATGTCGATAAAATCTATAAATCTAACCAAAATGGCGTTCCTCGCTGTCTTAGCGCTAAGCTTCACCTGGCAATCGGCCCTGGCTCAGGGCGGATTCAGCAGCACCAGCCAATCGAATCGCAATAAAGACCTGGGCGATGGCGCCAGTTTTTATATGGCTCGTCGTCAGTATCAAGTGGTAGACGACTCACCAATCGTCAAATATAGCGGCGGCCCAGGCGGCGCGACTGCAGGAGCAAACGGCGCGTCCAATTTGCCCGGCGGCCAGGCACCTTTGCAAAGAGCCGGATTTACTTCGTACTCCACTTCTCTACCAACGATTACGGCACCTTTACCCAAAGTAAATAACGGCGTACCGACGCAACCAGCCCCGGCGGTCCTTCCCAAGTCTTCAAGCGCTAAAGCGGGCGGTCTTGGGAAAGGCAAAAAAGTGTCGGCGAAACCAGCCCCAGCGCCAGCTCCAGCCGCGCCCGATGGCATTCACGCTTACAACAGCTATAAAGGTTACAACCCTTCAGCCGCCCTCCCCTACGGCACGACCGTGCCCAGCGGAGCTGCCGGCTCGTCCATGTCAAGGTCGGGCAACGTCAAGGGCAGCGTGTTGCACTGGTCAAGGCGACGCCGCGGACAGTAATAGCGTTACCAACCATTTACGCAAATGCACAAAGTGCAGAGTCTCAAGTAAACCTTATGGTAATATTCTTCTTGTTGCGGCTGTAGCCCAGCTGGATAGAGCGCATGGCTACGAACCATGAGGTCGGGAGTTCGAATCTCTCCAGCCGC
>JADYXQ010000068.1 GCA_021772135.1 Candidatus Obscuribacter sp. | reverse complement strand
CAGAAAAACCAAGTGGTGACCTTTTAGTGACCAAACTGTGACCGCATAGTTAAGATGGTCCGGGGAATAGTAGAAAAAGAGATGGTGACTGGTTTGTTGATTATTGATGTTGCAAAAGCTGTGCACTTAAAATCGACCATACTGTTGACGCAGTTGTCGTTGTATCGAGCTTCAGGCCCGCTGTTTGCTCGCCAAGCAACCCTGGACAGTCGCGTGACCGCGAAAAAGTATTCAACTCACAAACTCTGGGCCCCAGGCAAGCCTGGTCGATGCATCATAAAACGCTTATCCTTGGCGAATTTGACCTATTAATCAATAAAGCTGGTCTGAGAGCCGCTTGCAAGCGTTCAGGAATTACCTTTGTAGCTCAGGCGCCAGCCTGGCGCGCTGTTGCCTTCTCGACTAGATCCGGGGCGATCTGGCGACCTGCCCCTGTAAAATTTCGGCCGGTGCACGAACAATGGAACTCGCTGGCGGTCATAGGGCTGCCCGGCATATGGTTAATTCCGGTAGTACGCACCGGTCAGGGTGAAATTTCCGGATTCAAATGCGTAAGCTTTGCCACCTCTGACCAGTGGGTGCGTCAGCAAGCCGGCCAACTAACCAACTAAGGCAAAAGCTGATAAAACCTCTCATATCCGCGTTCGGCTGTTTACCATGCTGCTCAGCTTAATTTGCCCGCTCAAGCCTATGCAATTTTAGAGCAGATATATGGAGTGCCGTGCTGTTCACTGTTGCCGGTTGAATTTCGCTATACCAGTTTTCGAAAAAACCAAACGGTAGCCTTGCAAACGCAATCGTGCCGCATAGTTACATCACCTAAAGATTGGTTGAATATTCCACCGGGTCTAAAAATAGTGGGTACTTTCGCCGAAGTTAATATGGATAAGGGTGCCCAGTCTGTAGCACAAGAATTGTTTGGTAATTGATAATTAGACTACGCAAAATGGAGCCTCAATAATGAGGCTCCATCGAAAGGAGGAAGCTGAGCTAGCCGGGCTAGAAATTAGCTACCAGAATTCCAGTCGGTCACAGGTGTGATGACAGGCTGAGCGTATGTCACTTCAACTACTGGCTGTTGCACAGGTTGTACTGGTTGTACACCTTGTACGTTCTGTATGGCAGGAGGAGCGAAGTTTACTTGTGGTTGAGCAGTCACTTGTGCTGTTTGAGCAATAGCAGGAGCGGCAGCGGCTGCTGCAGCGGCGGCTTGTTGTTGAGCAGCATAAGCTCTGAAGGTCTCCTCAATGAGACCCGCTTTTTCGCGCAAGAGATATTCGATGTAATCTCCACGGCTCATACGTGATGCAGCGACTTGTTCGTCGAGCAGACGGTGTGCCATAGGGGTTACGCAAACGGCTGTTGTGGTTCCACGGTTCTTACCAAAGAAGAACGATTTGGCACCACCCTTAGGGCCAGTTTGTTTAGCTTGAGGGGGTAATCTCAAGGGGGCCAAGCCAGCGCGTTCACGAATAAGCATTTCTACGTAATCGCCATTCGAAACGCTGGCGGATGCGGCTTGTTCTTTAAGCAACTGACGGCCAAGGGCTGTCAGGTTGAACGAAACCGAACCGGACTCTTTGCCAGGAAAGCGCGAGCGCCTGGGCGAAGTGGTCTTGGCAGGTGCTGGTGTTATCTGGACCGTTGTGTTCATCTAGCTTATGGCAGTGATTCTTTCCAATTACTTTTTAGTGCCTGGTTAGTTTCTCTACCTTTCCTCCTTTTCTGAAAGAACTGGACCCTTCTGGTACGAATTTAAGACTTAGTCTTGATTTTGAATTTGATGGCCAATGCCATCTAGTTACCAACGCTTCATTTTTTTGTTTCCTGCTATCCGGCTTATGCCATCAAGCTGTCGACAGTTAAGTCGATCAAGAAAGCTCTTGCCGTGCCCTCGCACTTGGACTCTATCAAAAATCACACTGGGCATTACTTACTGGGTGAATCTTCGATTTGTCCTGGCAACCCTTTCCAAGACCTTGATTATAGAGCAAAGTTACGAGAATGATGCAGTAGTCATGTATTACTATCTTTTCATAACAAGCTCAAGAAGAAGCTCATGACATCCGCTTAAGGAACATGCCAATGTTGATGGATAGCCGCGTTGTTGAAGAGTAAAGCGATGACGCAACCAAGAATTGCACCAACAAAAACTTCTACGGGAGTATGACCGAGGAATTCTTTAATACGCTCAGTCGATAGCTTAGGGTGCTCTGAAAATAGTTCAACCATCATCTGATTGAGCACCTTGGCTTGCAAGCCTACGCTTCTCCTCACCCCTGCAGCGTCGTACATAACGATGAAAGCCAGGCACAGTGCAATGGCAAATGAGACGGAGTTAAACCCTTCAATCAAGCCTACAGAGACGGCCATGCCCATGGTGCAGCATGAGTGTGATGAAGGCATGCCACCAGTGGTGGCGATCATGCGCAAATCGAGTTTGCCGGTTTTAAATAGTTTGGTCAGCACTTTTAGTACTTGTGCAAACGTACTGGACATCACGGTTACGGCAATCACTTGCCAGCCGCGCCCTTCCATATTTTGCACAGCGTTTTGAACGTCGACTGGTTGCGTCGATACCTGTTGAGCTTGCGCGACGCCGCTCTGGGCCAGCGTAATTAAATTAGTCAGATCGGGTAAACAGAATTCCATCTATGTTGTCTCTATTTTTTTCTATGAATAGCATATTTGAGTAAGGCTTTCAGAACAGGCGCATCCTTGTTGTCAAGCATGCTGCGCTCAAGTAAGGCCGAACCCTCGGCTTCCATCTCGCTCAATTTATTTTTTGCGCCCTCAATACCGATGGCTCGCACCCAGGTAGCTTTTTTTGTCGCTTCGTCTTTCCCTGGAGTTTTTCCTAAGGTCTGAGCGTCACCAGTTACATCTAATAGATCATCAGTAATCTGAAATGCCAGACCAAGAATTTCACCGAAGCGGTGAAGGCTGGCCAGCTGCTCTGCATTGCCGTTCATCAGTTTGCCACCGCTCCAGAGGGCGAAGCGTATCAGTGCTCCGGTTTTTCCGGCATGAATCGACTCTACAGTAGCGATATCAAATCCATCTTCTTCAGCACCGGTAAATTCCATGTCTTTGACCTGGCCACCAACCATTCCTGAGGGGCCTGTGGCCTTACTGAGCTCCAGGGCCACTGCCAGCAAATTGGCCGGCGCCACAGACTTGCTGGTATGTTCAATCAAAATTTCATTGGCCAACATGAGCAATCCATCACCTGCCAGAAGGGCAATGGCCTCTCCATAGACTTTGTGATTGGTGGGCTTGCCGCGGCGCAAATCGTCGTTATCGAGGCAAGGCAGATCGTCGTGCACAAGGCTCATGGCGTGCACCATCTCGATAGCGCAGGCGCAAGGCAAAGCAATTTGCAGCGGATCTTCAGATCCGTCTTCGTTTAGTGCGGCAGTAGCACCCATAGTGGCACCACGAGCATTACTCACAATACTTGTATGCACTGCTTCGGCTGCTGCCAGAGTGAGCATGGCTCGCAATCGCTTGCCGCCGGACAAAACCGAATAAGCCATAGACTGCCAGAGTCTGGCCGGCTCTTGCTCCACAAGATAATCAGCCAGCCTGTCTTCCACAAGCTTGCGGCGCTCTTTCAAATAGCTTTCGAAATCGAAATTGGTGGCGTGAATTTGAGCTTCCAGCATTACTTATTTATTGAGAACTTTTTTGACCAGTTGGAAAAATTTCAACCCTTCGACACCCAGGGTCAAAATACTGCGCTCCTTATTCAGGAGCAAACTTACTAGCGGGCCGATTCTTTTGGCAATTTCCATGTATTCGAGAGGTCCTGCCGCCGGAGCTTCTTTGGGAATTTTGAAACGTTCGGTCAAATCTTCCAGATGGTATTTTGCCGCTTGCAACTGAATGAGAATTTGATCACGAATATCATCGATCAATATTTCATCGGCTTGCATGGTTTCATTGATGCGCACATGCAGCCAGCCGATAGCCAGAGCAGAGGCGCCCACGGCGAAAGCAACTAGAGCAATCATGATGCGCGCCGCATTCATTAATATAGGCGAATTGCGATCCATAGCCCAAAACACATCTGGTGCCAGCAAAACAATGGCTAGCACAACCGTCACCACCACCAGTGTGGTGTAAAACATGCCGACAAATACAATCACCATGCGCACGCGCTTAATGGCGTCAGTGAGCAATTCTCCTGGTGCGATTCCGAGCCGATTGATGGGTGAGTTGGGATCGAACTCAACGGCAGCGGCACCGGGAGCGGTACCAGGCTCGAAAGGCGAGCGGTTCGGTGGGACAGTTTGACTGACCGTGCTGCTTTCTGGTGATTCGAGATCGTCGTTATCTTGCATTTTTTTAATTACTTGAGGAGGTCGCGAGCGATAAGCATGCGCTGAATTTGATTAGTGCCTTCGTAAATTTGTCCGGCTTTGGCATCTCTGAAAATACGCTCGATCAAAAGATCAGGATTAAGACCATCCATGCCAAGCACGTTCATAGCTTCAGTCGATACTTTCATGGCTACGTCTGATGCAAATGTTTTGGCCATGGCGGCCACAGTTACGCTTGGTTCTCTGGCATCAATCAATCGCGCTGCCTGAAAAGTGAGCACACGGGCGGCTTCAGTTTGCACTGCCAGGTCACCAAGCTTTGCCGCCATACCGCCGGCATCGGCTGTGATTACCCCGTCGCGATAATGTCTTTGCAAATTATCGAGGCAGGCGTCCAGTGCTCCTTGAGCCCAGCCTACGCACTGGGCGGCAATGGTGACGCGGCCTTTGGCCAGGCTGGAAAGGGCAACCTTTCGACCTTCACCATGAGCGCCAAGCAAGTTTTCTTTTGGCACCAGGCAATCGTTGAAAACAATTTCGCAGGTGGAATAGCCGCGCATACCGAGCATGTCGAATTTTTGGCCGATGGCAAAGCCCTCGAAATTACGCTCGACAATAAAGGCGGTAATCTGACCACTTCTTTTTGTCGACTCAGGCCTGGGCTTGATACCATCGGCGCTACCGCTGCGGGCAGCACTCTCATCAGCTGGGTCAATTAGTCTGGCCATGACAATGTAAAACTCGGCGGAAGCACCAGAGGTGATGAAAGTCTTGGTGCCATTGAGCACATAATTGCCTGAGCCATCGATTCTGGCTGTGGTCTCAATGGCGGCAGTGTCTGAGCCGGCATTGGGTTCGGTCAGACCAAAAGCGGCCAGCATTTTGCCGGTGGAGGCGGCTGTTAAATATTTGCTTTTCTGCTCGTCATTGCCGAAGCGATAAATTGGTTCCTGGCTGAGCACATGCACACCGAGCGAACTCATGATTGGCACGCAGCGGCGGCCGAACTCTTCGTTAACTAAACTGAAGCTGACATAGTCGCCGCCCGCTCCACCGTATGTGGTGGGAAAAGGCAAGGAGCCGAAACTAAATTCTGCACTGCAGGCTTTTTCAAAAAGGTCACGACGAAAGACATTTTCTTTATCGCTGGCGATTACTTCTGCCGGCGTGATGGCCCGTGCAAATAGTTTGGCTTTGTCGAGCCACTGTAATTGTTCTTTGCTGAATTTGCCCGCCAGCGCTCCTGTGGAGCTTGGTGACGTCTGGGTTTGAACCATGGTTGCCTGAAGCTGGAGAAATTACGCATACAAATATAGCAAGGAAAGATGACTAGATATACGCTTTGGCAACGCCTCTGAGTACCAATGGCAATAGTTGAGCCCCGAAGGCCGCCACAGCCTTAATGGGCAGATGGTATACAATTAATCTCGCTTGATAATTTGCAAACCAAAATGTCTTTGCAACCCAATAATTGAGGTCAGCTAGCATAGAGAAGCCGTCGCAAAACAATATTCGCAAACCGTGCGCGCTCAAAAAAGGCGATACGGTTGGAATTGTGGCGCCGTCTTCGCCGGCTTTCGAAGCGGGTAATCTCACATTTGCTACCGATTGGCTGCAAAAGCTTGGCATCAAATACAAGCTCGGCACTCATATCGGCAAAAGTTACAGTAGTTATGCCGGTGACGATCAGGCTCGGGCTGAAGATTTCCAAAGGCTATGGGACGACGACGAAGTTTCGGCCATTCTCCCACTGCGTGGCGGTGCCGGTGCCACCAGACTTCTGCCGCTGCTTGATTTTTCTCTGTTTGCGCGCAAGCCTAAAATTCTTGTGGGCTTCAGCGACATCACCGCATTGCTTGTGGCTATCCATCAACAGTCGAATCTGGTCACTTTTCACGGGCCCACCTTGGGATTGATGTTTGAGACTGCTTACACTCACGCTTACTATCAAAAAGCAGTGATGAGCATTTCTCCTTTAGGAGCGGTTAGCGATCCGCCCCTTGAGCCCTGGGGCTCCGAATACCCGCCCAGGCGCTTGGTCATTGCCCCGGGCAAAGGTCGAGGGCGCCTCACAGGCGGATGCCTGACATTGATTCGCGGGCTGATGGGCACGCCTTATGAAATGGAGACCGCCGGTCGCATCGTTTTTCTCGAAGACGTTGATGAAGAGCCGCATAACATTGATCGCATGCTCAGTCAGCTGGTTCTGGCAGGAAAATTTGACAATGCCGCCGGTATCATCATTGGTGACTGTAGTGGTTGTCGCCCTGGTGGCAGCAAACGCAGTATTTTGCCCCTCAATATGTCTGTAGAAGCCATTCTGAAAGAGCGCCTGGGCAAGCTCGGCATACCGGTTATTTTTGGTTTGAAATTCGGCCACACCGCCGACAAAATAACACTGCCCCTGGGTGTGATGGCCAGCCTCGACACTGCCGGCGGTGCGTCCAATCAGGTCAGGTTCGATATCGAGGAGGCTGCTTGTGTTGATAAAACCGCCATCCTTAAAAAGTAAAGATCGCATTGCTCTTCTTGCTCCGGCCAGTCGGCCGGCTAAACCTTCAGCTCTTAAAAGAGCCGAAGCCGTGGTCAGCGCTATGGGTTTTGTGCCGGTGGCGGGAGCTCACGCATTAGATACACACGGTGCCATGGCTGGCACCGATCAGGCGCGCTTATCTGATCTGGCAACGGCTCTAGAAGACGACAGTATTGCCGCCATCTGGTTTTTAACAGGCGGTTTCGGCTCGCTGCATTTGATACCAGATTTGCCGTACGATACTTTTGCTAAGAAGCCAAAAATCGTATTGGGCGCCGACGATACCAGCCATCTTTTATTTGCCATGCACAAGCAAGCTCATGTAGTAACTTTTTACGGCAACAATTTGGATCGCATCGACAGCAAAGCTGCAGTAGAACGAATGGCCTGCTTCTTTTCAGGCAGGGCTTATGGTGCGGGTTCTGATGATATTGGGCCAGATTATAGTGCGCCGCTATTTCCCTCGATGCAAGTCAAAGATAAAGTGGTGGCAGATTTTTGTTATTCGCCTGTGGCGGCAGTTAAAGAAGGCCGCGTGCTGGCCGGTAATCTCACTGCTCTGGTATCACTTTTCGGCACCAGATTTGAGCCGCAATTGGCAGAAACTATATTGCTGCTTGAAGATCGCAATGAGCGCAACGATATTCTCGACCGCTGGTTTACCACACTCTATATCTCAAATAAACTGGCTACAGTAGCCGCTCTTGGCCTTGGGCATTTTGAAAATTGCGGCACCAGGAAGAGTGCTAATATGCTCTCGTTTGAAGAGCTGGTAGCCGATCGCGTCAGTGCTCTCAATTTGCCCACCTGCTTCAATCTTCCTTTTGGCCAGAGCTCTGACTGCGCTATTGTGCCTCTCGGGCTCAAAGCCTCTATAGATACTGGCGCCGGCTCTTTACGTTATCTCGAGTCGGCTTTCGCCGATTGAGTAAATCTAGAGATAATAAAAATTACTGGCCGATGAAACCCAGCGCTTCAGCTTTGTCTTGATCGTTTTTTGCTTGTGCGTTCAGTGAAAGCTGAGTGTTGGCATATGAGCGGTAGAAATAGGCCTCGCCGTTATCGCCATCGAGCTTGATGGCATCGGTGCAATCAACAATTGCTCTATGGAATTGACCTATTTGGTTGTAGAGCTCGGCGCGGCGCAGCAATGCGCCGACATCAAGGGGGCTCAGTTCAATGGTTTTGCCATAATCACCCAGAGCCTGATCGTACATTTTCAATTCTTCTTCTGCGTCGCCGCGATAGGCATAAGCGGCTATGCATTTATTGTCGCGCTCGAGGGCTAAATTGCAATCGGCAATTGCTTTTTTATAATCGCCGGTTAAATTATAAGCGTAAGCGCGAGCGGTGTAGCCATCAGCACTTTGCGGCGCCAGGGCGATGGCCTGGTTGGCTACGGCAAAGGCTTCTTTGATTTTGCCCGAATTTAAATAAGCGTCAGATTGCAGAACATAAATGTCGCAATGTTGACCGCCTGATTTTAAAATCTGGGCGCAATCATCGAGGCATTCTTTGTAATAACCAAGGCTATTATTGGCTTTAGCTTTTGCCGTTAGCACCTCTAAACCGGTATTGCCGGCTGTTATGGCTGCGGCAAAATCGGCGACTGCTTTTTCTTTCTCTTCAATTTGCAGCCACAATTTGCCCCGCTCAAAATAAAGCTCACCGAGCTTCTTGGGGCCTGCTGCTGCGATGCGCTTGTCAATTTTTTGAATTGCAAGTTTTACTTCAGCAGGGGCGCCTTTGATTAGATATTGATGGACATCTTGATTAAAAGTAAATTCCATCTGCACCGTCTGCGGTGCGCCAACCGGCAACGAAGGCAGAGGCACCGCCAGATTAATGGTGGCCAGCATGTCTTTATCAAAACCGTTATCAGAGGAGGAGCGGGCAATTTTCAAATCGCTAACGTCACCCCGGCGGTTCAGACTAAAGATTACAGAGCCGCTTTTGCCGCTATTGGTTTTGGGCAACCAGAACGGTTTTACTTTTTGATGCAGTTTGTCCATGAACAAAACGTAGTTCATGGACGAAAGCCGCTCACGTGGCTTCTCGTGCTTGGGCCTTTCTTCTGCCTGACCACAGGCGGCCAGGCAAAAAACAGATAAAGCTAAGAAGACGGCAAATTTCACAGTTACCATGGCTAAGAAGACAATACCGATTGAGAAAGCTGTTCTTCTAGTGGGCTGATTTCACCGGCGGCAATGTTTACCAATGCCAGTGGGATAGCTGCGCGAATGTCACCAGCAATGATGCCTGCCTGGCCGATATTCTGTGATACCAGATCTCCGGCTCTGCCGTGAATATAAACTCCCGCGCAGGCTGCATCAAACGGGCTCAAGCCCTGAGCCATAAGGCCACCGATAATGCCCGAGAGCACATCACCGGCGCCAGCCGTAGCCATACCGGAGTTGCCTGTGGGATTGATATAAACTGTGCCCTGCGGATTGGCCACCAGGCTGTAAGCACCCTTAAAGACCACGATGCACTCGAGCTCGCGGGCAGCAGCCAACACGGCGCCCACTCTATCTGACAAGAGCTCGTCTACACTTTTTCCGGTGATGCGACTGAGTTCTTTAGGATGAGGGGTAATGACAAAATTAGATGCGGGCCGCGGCAATGATCTGACGTTGGCGGCGAGCGCATTAAGGCCGTCGGCATCAATGACGCAGGGCTTGTTAATCAGATCTAGCAAATCGAGCACAAAGCTTACCGTATCTGGGTTTTGCGAAAGGCCGGGACCAATCACCACACTGGATATTTGATCGAGCATGTCGGCTACTTCTTTCAAGGCCTCTTTGCTGATTGACTGAGATGAGGTTTCACTGAGCGGACGCACCACAATTTCTTCGGCCATGGTGTGACCGGCTAGAGATTTTGGTGTAGCTAGATACGCTAAGCCGGCACCGACTCTCAGTGCGCTGGTAGCGCAAAGCACCCCAGCTCCGCTCATGCCAAGGGAGCCTGCTACAGTGAGCACGCGGCCAAATGTACCTTTGTTTGAGTCAGTGGGCCGCAGAGGCAAAACCGCTTGCACGGCACCACATGTAGTGATAAATATTTTGGGATCGCTTTCCACATGACTTAAGTTTGTGGGCAAATTACCAAAATCAGGCAGGCCGATGTCGACGAGATGCATGTTGCCAGCGTATTCAGCGCCAGGGTGGGTCAGATGGCCGGGCTTGAGAAAACCGAAAGTAACTGTTTTGTCGGCACGCACGGCGCTGCCCATTATTTGTCCAGTATCTGAATTGATACCAGAGGGCAAATCGACGGACAAAACAGGTTTAGTGCTCGAATTTATTGCTTCGATGACGTGTTTGGCCAGGCCGTCTACGTCTCTGCTTAAACCAGTGCCGAAGAGCGCGTCAATCAGCATGGTGGAATTGCTGGTAATTGAACTCAACAATTCTTCCACTTCATTATTGTCTTCCAGCAGTGTGATTTCCACTTCTAGAGCTGAAAGAATTTTGCGGTTAGCCTCCGCTTCTTTTGTGGTCATTGGCTTATCTTCCGCTAAAAGCAGATAACAACTGCAGGGCACTCCCCACAAAGAAAGGTAGCGCGCTACAACTAAACCATCGCCACCATTGTTGCCGCTGCCGCAAAAAATCGCTATGTGACCAGGGTTTTCATGCCAGAGTGAAAGGGCTGCCAGGGCCGCTCCGCGGCCGGCCACTTCCATCAAAGTTTGAGCCCAGTTGACGCCGTCGGCCAGTTCGCCCACCGATTTGATCCATTCAGATTCGAGCAATCTGATTTGTTTGGTATCAGGCACTCTTAAATTACTGAGCATCGATTGCTTCCTTACTTATGGACAATTTTTCCACCAGGAAACAACGGGCGTCGTGAGCCGGCGATTTTTCTTCCAGTGGTGGAATGGACTGATCGCAAATGTCTACACGCAAGGAGCAACGATTGGCGAAGCGGCAGCCCGGCGGCAGATTAATCAGGCTGGGGGGCTGGCCGTCGATTGGTATCAATCTTTGCGAACCCGGTTTCGGCAATGAATTCATTAAACCAACCGTATAAGGATGTTTAGGCTGCTTGAAGAGTTCTTGCACCGTGGCATATTCCACCACAGAACCTGCATACATGACCGCCACCGTGTCGCACATCTCGGCCACGACACCGAGATCGTGAGTAATCAAAACAATGGCCGTGCCTTGTTCTTTTTGAATTTCGCGCAAAAGATCTAAAATTTGCGCCTGCACTGTGACATCAAGGGCGGTGGTAGGTTCGTCGGCAATTAAGAGCTCAGGTTCGCAGGCCAAGGCCATAGCAATCATGACGCGCTGGCGCATGCCGCCGGAAAACTGGTGGGGATATTCGTCTACTCTGCTTTTTGCTTCAGGTATGCGCACACGATCTAAAACATCGATGGCTTTTTTGCGGGCTTCGGCGCGAGAGACTTTCTGGTGCAACTCTACTGCTTCCATAATTTGCGCGCCCACGGTGTAAACCGGATTGAGCGAAGTCATGGGATCTTGCGGAATCAAAGCGATGCGGTTGCCGCGAATTGATCGCATTTGCGCTTCGCTTAAGTCGAGCAAATTTTGACCATCAAGACGAATCTGGCCGCCCACGATTTTTCCCGGCGGCGGAATGAGACGCAAAATCGAAAGGGAGGTAATCGATTTGCCGCAACCGGATTCACCTACGATGCCAAGCACCTGACCTTTGTCTACAGAAAGTGTGACATCGTCTACAGCTCGAGCCATGCCTGCCTCTGTGGGGAAGGCTGTAGCTAAATTTTGAATTTCAAGGAGGGCCATGATACCGAAAATGCTTGTGGAGGTGACAGACCAGAATCTGTAGTGATTTTAGACTATCTGCCGGAACAGTCAGACTAATCTAGCTCTAGAATGCTTAAATAGAGATCTCAGTCCTGAGGAATTTATGTCTACTGACTCGTCTAACAACACGCGAGACATATCGGTCTTACAATTGCTGACCAAGCTGGTCAAAGAGACTGACCGACTTGTGCGCCTGGCTGATGATATCGACACTCATGCCTCCACACCTCAGGCCAAGGCTGCCTTTAACTTGATTGGCTCTGAAGTGAGCAACATCTTGTCCATCATGAAAACCTCTCTGGATCCGCTTTACCGCCTTTATGACCTTGATCCGGGCATGAAAAACTTAGACCGCAACCGCCGCAATGCCAATAGTAAGGAGTTCACCCTGGCAAACGATCCTGATGAAAGTTATGACGAGCAGGCGCTCTGGAACGATATTAAGGCAAAAGAGTAATTCAGCTCTGATTGCTTAATTTAGCGGCAACTTGCTTGGGATCGCTTTCCGTCAGCATCTTCAGTTCTTTTTGCACTTTAGGACTTTCTTCCACTCGTGCTACTACGCGTTTCAGCCCGGCGAGCCAGGGCTTGAAGTGATGACTCTTCATTTCGCTGTAAGCCTGGGCGAAAGTCCAGTGCTCGCGCAACACCCGAAAAATGGCAACGAGAGCGCCGGTGCGATCAGCGCCATAACGGCAGTGAACAAAGACAGGCTGGTTGACTGGGTTGTCGACGATATTGAGAAATTGCGCCATCTTAGGCAAAGAGACGCCTTTGAAACCCAGTGGAATATGGAAATATTTGATGCCCAACTGTTTGGCTTGTTGTGACTCTTGCTGAGCCCCTTGACCGGCCATGCGCAGATCGACAATGGTCTTGACCCCGCTCTGGGCTAGATTTGCCATGCCTTGCTGCGACGGCGCTGCACCGCGCCAGAGGCCCTGCGAAACAACATCAAAATTGTTTATCTGCGGAGGGCACTCGACAATGACGGCGTGCACATTGTTGCTATTGTGAATCAACTTATCGTGTACCAGATTTTGATTGAACTCGGCTGGTGGCAGAGCGGAAGAATTTGCCTTTAAACTTCTAGCTTGACAACTGCCGGCGAGCAATGAAGATTGCAATGACAAAAGTAGGAACAGACTGACTGAAAAGCGTGTCAGCGACAGTTTGCTTGGTTTCGCGGCTTTGGCAATGTCTTTGAAATTGGTATCAAAAACGGTGCCAGTCAGGCTCGATGCCATTAGTCCAACATCCTAAATGTCTAGCTCTACCGATGGTAACATGGTGCCTTCTTTACAATCAAGATCTACTATAGATTCTTTTAAAAGTTATACTGACCGCGTGGATAAGGTCAACTACAGCAGTGCCGGCAGAAAAGGACGAAAAATCCTGCTGCTTCTACGTGTTCTGGCAAAAGAGTTCAGTGGCTTTTTAATTTGTTTGACAGTGGCTTTCAGCACGTCAGTAGCTCTTTTCTATTGGTATTATCCGCACAATCTTTTGCCTGGCGGCACCGCCATGACATTCTTTCAAGCGGCTTACTACACGCTTTTGATGATTTTCTTCGAAAGCCCTTTGCAATATGTGGAAGACATCAGGCTGTCACCACTATTTTTCTTACTGCCGATTTTAGGTCTGGTGACTATCGCCGAAGGCGTGGTGCACTTAGGTAATCTTCTTTTTCAGCACAAACGATATTCCAAGGAGTGGCAGAAAATGATCGCCGAGACAATGGAAGGGCATGTGATCGTCTGCGGTTTAGGCAATGTCGGAGTCAGGGTAGTGCAGCATTTAAAGCGCTTTTCTGAAACGGTCGTTGCCATTGAATCAAATCCTGATGCTCGATTTGTCGGTGAAGTAGCGGGCTATGAAGTGCCTGTGCTTCTTGGCGATGTGCGCGACAGCAAAATACTTGAGCAGGCTTCAGTATCCAAAGCTAAAGCCATTATCGCCGTCACCGACAATGACCTGGCCAATCTGGAAGCGGCCATGACAGCCCGAGAACTCAATCCGAAAATTCGCGTGGTGATTCGCATGTTCGATCAAAAGCTGGCGAAAAAAGTTGAAAAATTCATGGGCATCGAAGGTGCCTATAGCTCGTCGGCCCGCTCAGCGCGCCTTTTTGCTCAAGCTGCCATTTCAGGCAATATTATCGATTCGTTTGAATTCGGCGGCACCATTATCAATGCCGTACAGCTTATTGTCGAACCGGACACAATTATTGTCGGACAAACCGTCGATCACTTACGTAACAACTATGAAGTGACTGTACTCTGCCATGAATCAAGCGAAGGTGTCGCCGATTGGAACCCTGCTCCGAGCACTACGCTGGCGGTGGGCGATAAGTTGCTTATTATGACCGACCGAGACGGCGTAGGCAGGCTGGCACCGGTTTCTAACAAGCTAGCTCTACCGCGCGACTAGTTGTCAATATGTTGCACGCTTGCAACTACTCGTTACAACCCTATAGATCTCTACCTGCTTAAGAGTTTTATGGGTAATCTACTGTCATGTTCAGTGTATTGCCTAAAGAAGACAACTATCGCGATCAAAAAACGCTTGATCGTTTGCTACGCAAAATCGCAGCGAGCATGACGCGTTCATGGACGATCATGGAAGTTTGCTCCGATCAATCGCAGGTCTTGCAGGAATACAATTTACTCAAGCGTTTACCAGACGAACTACACATCGTGCACGGGCCTGGATGTGCCGTGGCATCGGTACCGGTGCAAGTCTTTAATCGCGCTATCGCCTTAGCTAAAGAACCCAATGTCATTCTCTGCGCACCGGCAGAACTTTTGCGCATTCCCGGTTCGCTTTGCGATCTGCTTGAAGTTAAAGCCAGTGGCTTTGATGTTCGCGTGGTTTACTCGGCAATGGATTGTATTACCGTGGCCAGAGGCAACGCCGATAAGAAAGTAATTTTCTTCAACGTCGGGCTGGAAATTGCCGCCCAGATGGACGCTCTGGCTGTGTGGCAAGCACGCCGGTTAGGCGTTCAGAACTTCATGCTGCTCTCTTATCACGCTATGGTGCCACCAGTTTGCGCTTCGATTTTCAGTCAACCTGATAATCAAATTAATGGCTTGCTTGGCCCCGGACAGAATTGTTCGCTCACAGGTTATGAGCAATACGAAATTTTGAGTCGCCAGCATCAGATACCAGTGGTGGTGACAGGCTTTGAACCGGTGGACGTGCTGGAAGGTATTCAGAAATGTCTCTCTATGCTGGAATCAGGCAAAGTTGGCGTAGAAAATCAGTACCGCCGTGCCGTTAACCGAGTGGGAAATTCTGAAGCGAAGGCACTGATTTACGAAGTCTTTGAACCGGCCGAAAGAGAATGGCGCGGCATGGGCACCATTGCTTCCAGTGGTTTCAAATTAAAACCTGATTTTGCCGCTTACGATGCCGGCCTGCAGTTTCAATAATTAGACGCCGGGACAAGACCAGCGGAAAACCAGACTAAGAGCGCTCATTAAAGCAACGATGATAATTGTGCTTTTAGCAGAGAGGCCTTGCACCCGCATCAGTCCAAGATAATTCATATAACCGGTCACCATGGTGGCCAGCATCAAGCCTAATGAGAGTGGCCCCAATGCGATCCAGGCAAAGACAAATGTAGCCTTGCTGAAGGCGAGCACTCTAAATGTCCCTTCCAGATCTCCTTTGCCGCCCATGCGCCTGAAAGCTTGATCGACAATAACCGCTCCTACTGTGACGGAAATGAAGCCGACAATAAATGCCCAGAAAAACATGAGCGGATTGAGTTTGCCGATGGCACACATAAGCGAACTGAGAATACAGGTGACAACCGTGTATAGAAGCGGTTCTCCAAAGCCTCCGGAAAGCGGCAGAGTCTGAAAATAACCCTGGGGATTAGTCAAAATATCTTTGGTGACATTCAAATTATAGGTGGCAATACCAAGAATGTCGTTCTTACTGAAACTGAGTCCTATGCTTGGTGGCGGCGCCTCTTCTTGAGGCTTACTCAAAAGTTTATTGCGCCATTTCGGTGCCTCACCATCTGTAGCCTGAACGCGCGGTTGTGGCCTGGCATTGGGCCATTGCTGCTGGTTTTGATTGACGGCTTGATCTACTTGAGCAGCTTGCTCAAATTGTTGAGCTTGATTCTGTTGTGCTTGATAGTTCTGGGCCGGCTGCTCTGCCTGATTGGGCATAGCGGCATTTTGTAGATAATTCTGCTGATAATTTTGCGCTAGCTGGCCATTATTTTGTGGCATAGCCGCAGCGGCATTCGTTTCCGCTTGTGGTGCGCCCGGCCATACAGGCTCTGCTTGATAGGGTTCGGGATAATTTTGGCCGGTGACGATGGGCAGGGCATTGAAGCGAATCGGATTAGCCTGGCTGCCACCAGCGGGAATATTGCGGGTGGGAGATTCTGGCGGAGCTGGTTGATGTTGATGTTTCTCGGCTTCGACAAAAAGCTCCCACTTTGGCTCGGGAACCGGTGTCCAGGGGCTATGTGGGTTTGGTGCCGGGGCGTTTAAAACGGGCGTTTTGGGGATATATTCGCTGGAATTGGGGTCATCTTGCGGCCGCAATTGGGGCAAAACAATGCCGCTCGGAGCCACAGGCTCAGAAGGGCCCACATATCCGGCGTTGACTGGATAAGCAGCCGGCGGTTGAGCCGCTTCGGTCTGAGTAGGAAACCAGGGATTTTGGCTGGGAGGACCAGCCGGTTGGGGCGGATGGGACGGATTGATGGGAGAAGAAGGTTGAGCGAAGCCTTGTGCTCCCTGCGACTGATATTGAGGCTGTTGCGCTTCGCCCAGTTGATTGCCGGCAAAAGGCTGATAACCAGGCAGTTGTGAGAAGAGGTCGTTCTCCTCTTCTGCTTTTTTCTTGTTGTCTTCGCCGGATGCCATACTCCAATTCTACCCATTCAGGCATTTTTAGCACTAACTTGCTTGGCAACATGGTCAAAGAAGCTGTCCACTGAATATATTTCCAGCCTTTTATAATTAAATCTTGACGTGCTCATATGGTGCTCCGTCAGGTGAAAACCTGAACAGGCTCCGACGTACAATTTATTAGCGCAGCGAATATTCGCAGCGACAACATCTTGAATACCTCTATTTTGCTGTAGCCGTATTGTCTTCTACAGACTTGTCAGGGATAATAATTGCCAGCTGAAAAGTGGCTATCAGTGAGCGATTCACTGATCGGCAACAAAGATTCCATATACATAAGCACTGTATATATTTGAGTATTCGAATCGAATTCGGACTGATATCAGACTGATAGAGGTATAGCGAAAAAATGGCATCTCCTACGATCTTGCGTGCCTCCGATCCTGTAGTGGGCACCAACGCCGGTAAAAGCTCCTTGATTTCAACCAAGCTGTCTGCCCGTCGTGATACCGCAGAATTAAAGCAAGACGTAGTGACCCTTTCGGCCGGATACCGCTCTTTGATGAGAGACGACACTTTGGCCGGCCGTAATGCCGCCCGCTCATTCAAAAATGAAGAGCGTGAGAACGGTTGCTCGCGTATGAAAATGGTGAACAGATTACGTCAGAAAGAAAAGTGGCTGATCTGGAAAGAATTTTTTAGAGACTTCGACAATCATGTGGGCATGTTCTTCCAGAAATGTTCACCTGTCAGCTGGACCAATCATCACTGAATTTGCCCTTCGGCCGGCTCTGGTTTGAAGCCTAGCTGATTGTCAAAGATCATCTGATCAACTTTAAATGCATCTGCGCTGACCACCAGATCGCCATAAAATGGCGAGCCGAAAAGCACCACCAGATACATGTTCAGTGATATCAGCAGCGATACCATGCAAGTCATCGCCATTTGCGCTCTGGCACTTTCGATGCCGAAAAAATAAGTGAAGATGATAGTCACTATGGCGCCAATCACAAGCACGGTCCACTCCACCACCGGAATGCCGTGCTGGGCCATATTTGTGCGCGCCCGGCGAAAATCCCAGACCTGACAGGCTTCTTGCACAGCAATGGGATAAATTGCTTTTTGATTTTCAGTGACTGGCTCGAAGGTCATCACCTCATTCATCAACTCGATAACAGCACGTCTGGCAGGCAGGCTAATGCGACCTTTTTCCATGGCGGGCCATTCGTCGGTCAATACCTGTTTGACGTAAGAGTTGCACAAGACGCGAATTTTCTTGCTCTTTTCTTCGGGCAAGCTGCCACTTAAAAGAAAGACATCGGCTAAAGAATTGGCTTCTTGCTCGACTATGGCGCGTGCCGTTTGAAATTTGGTCATGGCGTCCACCACGATCAAACCGAGTAAAACGGCATACATTGTGCCCACCACTGATAGCAGGTAGCCGCCCACTTCATGACAGCTTTTAAGTTTATCGAGGTGAAATGTGCGGCGCACGAAAAGTAAACCGAGCACCGACAAGAGCGACACGGCCGCGATTAACGAGAAGCCCACACCGTAGGAATCAATATTCATTGCCATAGTTTCGCTGGTTTTGCAGTTTTCTTCAACTGGCAGCAAGCGGGCACAGGCGCCTTGCCACTACCGGCGGTGACTAATCAGCCCAGTGGCGAATGCGCACGAACATGTCGACAAAAATTCTGACCAGGGCAGAAACCTCATCGTGCGCGGCAGCAAGCAAGAACAGTGTCGTACCTGCTATGACGATTGAATAAAAAAGTAGGGCTGCCATCGGCAATCGGGTCTCCAGCTCTCCAGGTCGTAACTTTGTCTAGTATCTTTTCAAGAGCACTAAGGTCAAGTTAAGGCCAATATTAAAGATGGTCAATGTTGGTCTGTTATTACTGTCTCAGCATCACTATCAGTGTGACCGTGAGTGCAGGCCCCGGTGCTGTGCTGATGGCCGTCCGGCGAGCAGTGTTTGTGGGCGAGAAAACTGCCGTGAATGAGCTTGCGGTTGAGCAGGTGCGTTCCTACTAAAAGCAAATTACCGGCCGAAATCAGTGGCAGCTCAAGGTTGGCGGGAAACTGGCCGCGCAACAGTGCCACTGCTCCCACCAGAGCTAATCCGCTAATCAGACCGGCCAGAGCCAGCGGTTTTTTGTGGGCGAAATAACCGGGAATAATGGCGAATACGGCAAATCCGATGATAAAAGCAATCAATATATTTTCAGTAGTTTCGCTCTGCAACCACTGCCATTTCATGCCTATAAAAGGAATTGCGGCCACTACGAAAGGCATGGCCAGGCAGTGAATGAGGCAGAGTACCGAAGCAAAAATGCCCAGATTATCCAGGGAGAGAATGGTTTTTTCCTGGGCCTCTTCGGCAATAATTTTCGATTCAGACATATCAGCGCTTGCGTTGCTTGAGGTTACATTCCTGACAGAGACCAAAGATTTCGAGCACATGGCCTTTGATTTGAAAACCATAATTGCTTCTAATGCTGTCTTCAAATTGTTCAATCAGACATTCGTCTAGATGCAGACTGCGGCGGCACGCTTCACAAACAAGGTGATGGTGGTGTTCGCCGGGACGCACAAGCTCGTAGCGACGCTCGCCGTCACCCAGTTGCACTGCCTGCACAAGGCCCTGTCCAACCAAAGACTCCAGTGATCGATAAACTGTGGTCAAACCAGGAGCTTTGGGATCTTCCGTACGCATCAAACCATGAATATCTTGAGCGCTGGTCATATCATGGGCTCGCTCGAGATATTCCATGACTTTTCTGGCGCCCTTAGTCATTTTGGCGTTGGGGCTTATAGTTGAGACGTGTTTGTGCTCTGGCATGTTTTAAGAATACCAGAAAGGCAAGGTAAGTTCTTACCTGACCTTAGTTTTTACTTTGCTTTCTCAGCCCGTAGCCTGTTTCTTCGCCGAACTCAATCACCGGCTGCTCATCGTCGGCCAGACAAAGCTTCTGATTAATTTGTTTAATAGAATCTCTGAGCTTGGCGGCATCGGCCTGATTTTTAACACTGGAGATGCGCTGCAGAAGTATATCGGAGGCAATCGTGTCATCAGGACGGCGCATGAAATATTCGAGCAGATCAAATTCTTGGGGCAGCAGTTGCATGATGGCACCGCCCCTGGTGATTTTGCGTTTGACTAAATCAAGCTCGAGATTGCCGTGAGTGAGAACATTTTTCACACCAGTGTGCGGTCGGCGTAAAAGCGCCCGCAGTCTGGCCGAGAGTTCTTTTAAATTGAAAGGTTTGGTAACATAATCGTCTACGCCAATGCCGAAGCCTTCTTCCTTATCGGCAATTTCGGCACGGCCGGTAAGCATTACTACTGGTGCAACACCGCCGCCGTCGCGATAACGGCGGCAAATTTCGGCGCCGGAAAGACCGGGCAACTGCCAGTCTAAAATGATCACGTCATAATCTTGCTGTTTGAGTGTTTCCCAGCCTTCGTCGCCGTCATAGGCGACTTCCAGGGTATAACCTTCAGCCGTGAGCCATTCATTGACCATTTCGGTCAAGTCGATGTCGTCTTCCACGAAGAGAATTGTAGGCATTTTCCATCCTGTGATTTTGTTCTAAGAATATCCCACACGTGAACGGGTTTCAAGGGCGCCCAATGCGGGGATGGCAATATGGGAGACTAGTGTAGGACGGGGTAGGGGACAGGGAAATGCGGCTTTCACTGGCAGCCAAAGGTTTAATACTGGTCTCGATTCCTCTTTGCTTCGAGCTCGCCTTTGTCACGGCCCTGATTACTCTGCAAAAGCAGGCTGAGGCAGAGTCTGCGGTGGCCATTCACTCGAAAAAGTTAGCCGAGGGCATAAGCCGCGTTTCGGCCGACCTATTTACTCTCTGGCACATAATTTCCAGCCGCACTAAAAAACAGTGGAATGAGACCGGTAATTTTGACCAGGGCTATAAAGATTGGATGGACAAGCTCATCGCCCAGTACGTAGCCTTAGAAGCACTGACCGTTGACCGGCCGGAGATTAATAAACGCCTGCGGGCCTCGCGCTCGATTTTGGTGGAAGCAGAGTCTATTCTTGATGGCGTGCGCCAGGCCATCAACCGTGGCCAGAAAGTTGTCACTATAGCCGACGAAGCGCTGGCGGTGCGAAGACTGCAGGTGATATTCAAGCAGCTGGCTGAACAAAACCAGGAAATTGACACTCTCTGCCGGCGCGACTGGACAGAAAGCGCACCCTTAGACCAGGCCGTCAATCGTGAACAGGCTTTGCGCATGGCTATTCTGGCAGCGGCAATCAACGTGATTTTAAGTCTGGTACTGGCTATTTTTTTACTGCGCGACGTCACCGGCCGCCTGAAAATCTTGCGCGATAATGCCATGTGTATGGCAAGCGGTATGCCACTGCGGGCGCCACTAAAAGGCAACGATGAAATTGCCCAAGTCGACAGCGTCTTTCGTCAAATGGCACGCTCGATGGAACTGGCCAATCGCAAAGAAAGAGCGGTAGTGGACAATGCCTTAGATACTATTTGCGCAATCGATAAAGACGGTCGCTTCAGCACCGCTAACCCGGCCAGTGTGCGTTTGCTCGGTCTGTCGCCGGAAGAGTTATTGGGCTCACGGTTAGTGGATGTGATTGCCCCTGAAGACCGGGCGGAGATGCTTGCCTGGACCAGTAGTTTGCGCGAAAACAAAGGCGAGCGCGAAAAAGAGTTTCGCGTTTGCAAAGAAAACGGCACCATAGTCGACACGCTCTGGTCTGGTCACTGGTCTGAAGCGGAGCGGTCATTGTTTTTTGTAATTCACGATATGACCGATCGCAAAGAGCTGGAGCGGGCCAGACAAGAGCTGGTGGCCATGCTCACTCACGATCTGCGGTCGCCTCTGACCACCATTCGCGGCATGATTGAGATGGCCGGCGATGGCATGCTCGGCGACTTAAACGAAAGGGGTGTGCGTCTGGTTAAATCGGCTGAACGCAACAGTTTGCGCATGATCAATTTGATTAACGATCTGCTCGATATTGAAAAAATAAAATCAGGCACCATGTCACTCAGTCAAGAGCCTGTTGTCGTTCAGGACCTTTTTGACGACGTCGCTCTCAGCGTGTCTGGTTGGTCGGCAGAAAGTAGTATTGCCGTCAAAATTGAACCTAGCAATCTGGTGGTAAATGGCGATCGCGAAAAGCTTATCAGGGTTATTTTCAATCTGGTCTCAAACGCCATCAAGTTTTCTCCTAAAGGCAGCGAAATTGTGCTCTTCTGCACCAGGCAAAAGAATACAGACAGCGGCAACAGTCTGGTGGAAATCACGATCGCAGATCAGGGCCCCGGTGTCGCACCAAATATGGTGGCGACAATTTTCGAGCGCTTTCAGCAAGCCGGTGATATTGATCGCGACAAAGGCGGGTCAGGCCTGGGGCTTTCTATCTGCAAAGAAATAGTGCAATTACACGGCGGCAAAATCTGGGTCAGTGCCAATCAGCCCAAGGGCAGCGTCTTTCACTTTACGGTGCCGGCCTGAGTCTAAAGATATGGATCTGTGATGGATCAGTGAATTGTCTAGCGAGAGGCTATTTGCCCATTTTTACTTTGCCTTCGCGGTCCCAGAGCCGAATCTGGCGGCAACTATCAATAAACGTGCCGGCGTCTCTGGCATCTTTCACCTGTACAAAACCTGCGTCCATGACGCCGCCTACTCCTGCTTTCTCGAGCAAAGGTGTCGCAGCGCCGTTGTAGGCAATGAACTTGAGATGGCTGTAAGCGTCAGAGACAAAGTCTTTGGCAGTAGATTCGCTGGCCAATTTATTTGCTCCATCAGGAGAAACAAGTACCGCCACAGCGTCAAACAGAACAGATGGCCCGCCGCCAATTTTGTGATCGGCGGCAATGTGTGAACCGTCGCTGGCATCGACACCACCGATGGTGGGTGCAATTACTTCTACGTCAGTTCCTTCTTGAGCCGCAGCGGCTTTGAGGGCATTGAAGAGGCCAGCATCAACACCTTCTGAAACCAGAATGCCAAGCTTTCTGTCTTTAAAGGTTTTTGGACCGTTTTGCAAAATGCTGAGCTTCGCCGATGGTGGCAATTCCATTCGGGTTGGTTTGGCAGCTGCAGCTGGCGCAGGCATGTTTTTAATGCCCAGGCCGCCTGCTACTTTTATCGCCAGATCTTTGTCGATGTTTTGTAAGTGGCCCACCATACGGTTGCGAATGGCAAGCTCGGCAACTTTCGATAATTCGAAAATCAAGGCATCGCTAATGTGGCCCTGCTCAACTGGTGTCTGACTGACATAGAACTGTCTGGCCTGACTATAGTGATCTGCGAACGATGCTGGTCGGATGCGCAGTTTGAGACCCTGCTCTTCTGCTGGGAAAGAAGCAAAACCGCTGGCAGGATTTTCACGCGGGCCACCATGAGAATTGGGCTCATAGTTAACGCGGCCCTTAGGATTAGTGAAAGCCATATGACCATCTTGCTGGAAATTCATCACCGGACATTTCGGTGCGTTAATTGGCAACTGGGTGAAATTGGTTGAACCCAGTCGACTCATTTGCGTATCGAGATATGAGAAGTTGCGCATTTGCAAAAGTGGATCGTTGGAAAAATCAATGCCGGGGACGATATTGGAAGTGCAAAAAGCAACTTGTTCAGTTTCAGCAAAGAAATTATCAACAGTTTTATTGAGCACCATGCGGCCGACAATTTGAACCGGCACTAACTCTTCTGGAATGTCTTTGGTGGCGTCCAGAACATCGAAATCAAATTTTTTGGCGAACTCTTCGTCGAAGAGTTGCATACCAAGTTCCCACTCAGGATAGTGGCCGGCTTTAATGGCATTCCATAAATCTCTGCGATGAAAATCAGGATCAGCGCCGTTTATTTTCACGGCCTCATTCCACAAGACTGACTGCAAGCCTTGTTTTGGCTTCCAGTGGAATTTAACGAAAGTGCTTTTGCCCTGAGCATTAACCAGGCGGTAGGTATGTACGCCGAAGCCTTCCATAAAGCGGAATGAGCGAGGAATGGCGCGGTCGGACATGGCCCACATAATCATGTGCATTGATTCTGGTGTGAGTGAAATGAAATCCCAGAAATTATCGTGAGCGGAACCTGCCTGAGGAAAACCGCTGTCGGGCTCATCTTTAACCGAGTGCACCAGATCAGGAAACTTAATGCCGTCTTGAATAAAGAAGACAGGAATATTGTTGCCCACCAGATCCCAGTTACCTTTTTTTGTGTAAAACTTGACGGCAAAACCGCGCACATCGCGCGCTAAATCGGCTGAGCCCTTATTTCCGGCCACGGTGGAGAAGCGCACAAAGACGGGCACTTGCTCACCTGGTCGCTGGAAGAGATCGGCTTTTGTAAGATCTGTCAGAGCTTTAGTGGGTTCAAAATAGCCGTGCACACCAAAACCACGAGCGTGGACAACGCGCTCTGGAATGCGCTCATGATCAAAGTGGAAGATTTTTTCACGGGCGGCGAAATCTTCAAGCAAGGCTGGGCCCCGAGGGCCGACCCGCAATGTGTTCTGGTCGTCAGACATTGGAATGCCTTGTTGAGTGGTCATAGTAGGCAAGTTTGTGCCGGCTACCTGGTGCAGCTCGCCGCCGTTTCCGACTGAGCTTGTGGCCTGACCGGCCACGGCGGTACCTTTACCACTGACGAATATTGGCTGCTCAGCTGCATAGCCAACGCTTCCGCAAAATAAATTGAGCGATAAAGCTGTAAGCAAAGTGATCGCGGCTAATTTTTTACCACTATAAAACTGAGAGGTCATTATCAATATCCTTATTAAATATTTCCAGAACAATAGCCTGGCGATCGCCAAGCGTCTTCGTCGACGAAGCAAGGGCCAATAAGTTCCAAAAGACATGCTGCTCTTGACTTCCAGGGCTCAGGTTTGCCCATAAACTATTGGGCATGGTCAGCATGAAAGCCGTGCCCTGGCCGCTTTTATTTGCCACAGCCTCAAGCACTCCGCCGTGGGCCTCGGTAAACCAGCGGCATACAAAGAGGCCGAGGCCCGATCCTTTTATAGCAAGAGTCGACGCCTCGCTGGCTGAGTAAGCTTGAAACAACTCATTTTTAGCCGATTGCGAAAGCCCCTTGCCCTGGTCGCTGATTGAACATGACCAGCTATCTGCAGAGGCTTCAGCATCGGCATCAATAGTCACTGTGCCATCTCGATAAGAAAATTTGATGGCATTGGATAATAAATTGAGCAACACCTGTCGCAGGCGGTTGCGATCAGCCGAAACTTCCATCTCAGGCACGATAATTTGAAACTTGATGGCGTTTTGCGCCGCCATGCCTTCCAGGCTTGCCACCACATCCGCCACCAGGGCTTTGAGTGAAAATTGTGAAATTTCCAGTTCGAGTTTCTGACGGCGCAATTTGTCGAGATCGAGAAATTCGTCTATTAAAATTACCAGTCTATCGAGGCCGGTAGAAATGGTGCCGACTTTTTTCTGAGCTTCGGGAGGAAGCTCTCCCAGCACTCCAGCGTCGAGCAGTTCTAGCGAAGTCATGGCGGATGATAGTGGAGAGCGCATATCGTGCGCCACCATCGCCACCACCTGCGATCTGAATGCTTCGGCTGTAGCCAGTTCGTCTTTTGCTTCGGCCAGGCGAGCGTCAATCTGGGCAAATTCGTCTTCACCACTGAGAGTGGGGCCGACTGCCTGATTTCCCGCCAGATTTTTGCTATGGGCTAAAACCACTTCTAATCTTGAAAGCAGCGAGCGTCTGAATAAAAATAGAGCGGCAGCAGTGATCAATATATTGAAGACGAGCAAAGACAAAATCAGTCGTTGAATTTTTTCTACACTGACTTTCTGCTCCATGGCTAGCTGATCGCGGTGTTTATTAGATGCTTCAAGCAAATATGTATAGAGCAAATTTAGCTGGCCGGCTTGCTTAATCAGTGGCTTTAATTGATAGAGCATAAGCAGCTGGTTTTGAGAACAGGCCGGAGCCGTGGCCGCCTGCACGCCTTTTTTGCGCATTTGATCAAAGCCTTGAATATTCTGGTCAAGTTTATTCAGGCCGTTATCTAGAGCGTCGTCATTGCGCGGTGTGCGCTCACGAATGCTGCGAAAACTGGCAATTGAACTGGCAAAATACTGGTCGGCCAATTTCAGTCGCCGACTGCCTTCGTCGCCGGAAGTGAGATATCCGGTATAAAGGCCGAGAAACTGCACCATCGAAACGTACATATTGTTTAGCTGGCGAAATGACTCAGCCGCTTTTTGCTCCGCGGCCAGCGCTTCGCTCAGCCGGCCTATTGCGTCTTGCATCAGCACTACAACGAGTGCGTTCAGGGTGATTGGCAAGGCGGCAAGAATGAGAGTCTTTTGCCAAATTTTCACAAGTTCGGTTATTGTACTGCATAAAGAATCTGATCCTGCGGTCTGCTCTTGGCAAAGCTACTGCTGGTAGATGATGACGTTGAACTGGCGGAGAACACCAGAAAGTGGCTGATTCAGGTAGAAAATCACCACGTTGACTGGTGTGAAAATGCAGAAGATGCAGCCCAGATGCTGGGTCAGTTTAAATATGATCTGCTGATTTTTGACTGGGAAATGCCGGGAATGTCGGGTGTAGAGCTCTGCCAGCGGATGCGCAGTCGCGGTTTGAAAACTCCCATACTCTTTTTGACGGGCCGGTCGGCCATTGAAGATGTGGAGACCGGCCTCGAGAGCGGCGGTGACGATTATTTGAAAAAACCTTTTCAGCTGCGCGAATTGTCAGCGCGCTGCAAGGCGCTGTTGCGGCGGCCGGAGGCATTGCAGACAGTGTCTGACGGCGGCGCCAGGCTCGAAGTAGAGAAGAGACTTTTGAAAGTGGGACAGGCAGAGATTAGCTTGACCAGGCTCGAATGCGGTTTTGTCGAACATCTATTGCGCTATCCCGGACGCTGTTTTAGCGCTGCCGAAATTCTCAAAGCGGTATACCCCGCCGATAAAGAAAGTTCAGAAGAAGCGGTACGCGCCCTTGTGCGTGGCCTGCGCAACAAACTAAGTGGCTGCGGTGAGCCGCTGGCCGCCGAACTGCTCACTACAGTGCCGGGTGCCGGATACACCATCAAGAACTCCACCTGAAGCTGCGCCGCTCTACCTCACTCTAACCTCATTTAAAACCTCACGCCGACCTCACAGGGGTTTTCGTATTGTTCTGGCATGGACCGGACGACAACGAGGTTTGAATCATGGCTAATGATTATCAATACGACGTAGAAAGCAAAGGCGACAACAGCAATCGCAGTCAACAAATCAATAACGCTTCTTCAGAACTTTCTACTTCAATCTGGTCGAGCATGCGCGACGACAACAGCAGACAAGCGGGTTCTGACCTGCAAAACAAACAACCGGCCAGGCTGACTTTGCAAGACGGCGTAGGCAGCAATGATAACCAATCGTTCAATTTGCGCACGAAAGAGCAAGCGCCTTCTGCTAATTCTGATGTGTTGTCGCAGATTGATTTTTACGATTCTCAAGCTAAATAATTACTACAAATATTTGAGGAATGACTGTCTCGTCAAAACCTCACGCTAATCTCACGTCCCTTTTCGTATTATCATTTCATAAGATCACGGCGGCGCAAATTAGAGGAATGAAAAATGTCTGACAAAGAAGTAGTCGTAGACCGCACCAAACAGGCCAGAGAGCTAACCACTCGCATTGAGGGGCACGACACTGCCGCCAACAAAGAATTGCTTGATTTACAGAACAAAATGTCGCCCAAAGAATATGGCAATTTGCTGCGTACAATTCAAGCCACAAATATGCAAGACCGGGAAAGCAACCCCAAATTGCCCGAGCTCTTAATTATGGGCAAAGAGCCAAAGTTTGTCGGGGTAGACTACGCGCCGATTAAAAAGCCCGTTGCTGAAGTGCCGAAGCAAGCGGCTGCGCCGGCCGAGAAAGGAGCCACAGAACGAGGCTACTCGAATACGGCTCTGGGCATTGAGAGAATGTGGAATGATTTTTTCGGCCGGCCAGGCAAATAAGCGGAGGCAGCTGCCTTGTGGGAATAATATGAGCGACCGATGTCTGTACCAATCATTGCCAGAAGCTAATTTCGATGACGCCATTGCGACCGCTCATTTTCATCACATTATCTTGCTTCCTGGCAGTGAGCAGCACCTGTGGTGCTTTTGCCACCCTGAATGAAGATACGAGATTTTTGCAACAAGGTCGCGACTTTAACCAGGCCAGGCAGTGGAGTGCCGCTGTCAAATCTCTCGATCAAGCGATAGCGATTAACCCGAGGCTGGTGGAGGCTTACCTTGAACGCGGTGCGGCTTTTGTGGAGTTGGGAAAATATCCGCAGGCAGTGGCTGATTGCAGTAAATGCCTGAAGCTCGATGGGCATTTCTATTTGCCTTATGTAATTCTGGGAGATTGCTATGGGCGCATGCACCATTTGCCTCAGTCTCTTGAAAATTATTCCAAATATATTGAGGTCTTGCCTGAATCTGCTCAACCTTATTTTGAGCGGGCCAAAGTTTATGAACAGTTGGGTAAGGCTGATCTGGCAAAAAGCGATCGTTTGCGAGGGGCTCGCAATGAGGCGCGCTCCGTTCAAGAGCTTAAATTACTTACCACCGCTTACTGTATTAGCGGCCCTAAGCTGGCTGTAGCTAAAGATGCGGTGATCAAGAAAGATCCATACAATCGCTTCAACACTGTTCGTCGTATGCTCATTGTCGGATGCACTGAACATTTAAAGAAAGCTCCTTTAAGTCGCCGCTGGTTTTTGATTAGAGGCCGCCTCTACCGCGACATCAGACAATTTGATCAGGCCCTGGCTGACTACAGTCAAGTCATAAATATTCCACCTAATAGAGGTGGACATGTGGATTGGAATTTGGACCAGACACTGTTTGATCGCGGTGACATCTATATGAACGTCGGCGATTACGGCCGTGCCTGCGCTGATTTTGCGCGCATCATTGCTATTGATGAAGATTCTGAAGAAGCCTATGCTAAAAAAGGCGACTGTGAATTTGAGCTGAAAAAATATGATCAAGCCGTTGCCGATTATAACCTCGCCATTAAGCACCAGATTTATCCTACTGCCACGCTGTATTATAGTCGTGCCAAGGCTTATGACAAATTGGGCAAGAAGGATCTGTCGGAAAAAGATCGCCAGCTGGCGCGAGGGATGGAAAAGAAAAGCTAAATGAAACAATTTTTTCAGCAAATATTTTTTTTGCTTTTACTGTGTCTGGTGACAATTCCAAACGCCTGGGCTGCTCAGACTGAAGAGCGAATACTGAAGTTTCCTGCCGACGTTTGTTATGGTCAACTGATTGTTTTAGAAAGAGGTGATCATGACCTAAGCAAAGGCGGCATTGACATACCGGCTTTGCAAAGCCGGCTAGGAGCGGCCCAGGGAGTTGTATGTTTAAAGCTGCAGCCGAGTGTGGCAATTTGTCTCGATCCGAATTACAAACTGTATAAAAATCCCGCTGCTCTCAAATTGTTTCCTGCTCAAGGCATTGACTCGGTGCGCGTGCGGTTTATTGCGCAGGACGATGCTGAGCTAATATATTGTGATCGTTTGCTCAGTTATCTGGGACATTTGCAGTCGCTGACCAAAATCAAGCTGAATAATTCTGATGTATCCGATAAAGGTCTAGCGAGCATCGGACCGCTGCCCCACTTGCGTGATCTGCAAGCTGGTGCCACCAGCCTTACTGGCAGAAGCTTGCCCGTCCTGGCTAAGTATCCTGCTCTGGAAGAGGTGGCGCTCAGTCGCGTCAATCTGAGTGGCGCTAAAATTAGCGATTTGAGCCCTCTGAAGCATCTCGAAACTTTAAATTTGCACGGTACGAGAATTGGTAACGGCGAACTCAAAGATATTGGAAAAATCAGCAGCCTGAAATTTCTCAAATTAGACGGCAACGCCAAACTCGACGACCGCTGCCTGGCCGATTTTCATAGTTTAAAAGCGCTCAAAGAATTGGATATCACGGGTACTAATATTACCGCCGCCGGAGTGGCAGCTCATCTTAAGGGCTTGCCGCTTCACAAGCTATTTTTAAACGCCAGCCACTCTACATCAGCCAATGTGGCCAGGCTCGCTAAGGCGCTACCCAAATGCAAGTTAGTCTTTCCCCAAAATAAAAATAGCAAACCAGGAGAGTTAGTTGAGCAACTTTTTGCTCCACTGCACTGATGATGTTGTTCGGATATGTTCTAAATGCTCAAGAGCTTTTTTTCTTTTCCTGGCCACCCTCTTTAGTCTCGGTGGTGACTTCATGCGCCACTTTGTGCACGGCTTCAGCGGGCTCGAGCAAGATTTCATCCAGCAATTTGCTAATGCAAAGGCCTGCTTTTTCTCTCGATTTGCCGCTCATGGTTGCGGCTGCTTCGCCCATATCTTGCAAGGCCTCAGTTAGCTTCTGCCCTTTCAATAATTTACCAAGCAGAAATCCGGTGGCCAGATCGCCAAGATATTCGGTGGTCAGTTTGGCTGTAAGTTTTGCTTGCTTTTCGGGTGTGAGCGCCTCCCAACGTTTATCAATTTGATTGCCGAGCCAGGCCAGATCATGAAATGGCTTTGAGTATTCACCGCTTGTACCCACGGTCTTGATGTATGCTGCGGCAATATCAATTATTCGCACCCCACCCACTACCGACTTGGAAAGTGCGTCCACGGCGCCGGCAGCGCTTTTGTAAGCTTTTGGTTTATCGTGTTGATAGTCATGGCTGAATTGCCAGAGGCCGGCTAAATTGTTTGCCAATTTGCGGCCGTTTTCGTTCATTTCATCAAATTCGCTCTGCACACCGGTGGCGGCGGCAGCTCCAATTTTTGTTTGCTGTTTTGTCAACTCATGGCCAAAAGCGGTCAGGCCACCGCCGATGACTTTTGTCTGCTCTGCCGGACTGAGTGCAGCTATCTGCTCAAGGTAGGCATGGTCTGTAATGACAGTTTCTTGTACTGAGGCTTTCAGCAAGAGAGTATGTTTTTGTTTTTTATTAGCCGGCTGCAAATCTTTTTCGGTCAGTTTAGACTTGCCCGAAGCGTGGCCGCCAAAGCCGTGAATTTCGAGCGAATGATCTTGATCGCCGCCGGCACTGCCACTGTGCCGGCTCGAATTTGTTTGTTGAAACTTTTGTACATCGGCAGCATGTACGCTGGTGTCACCATGCTTAAAAGGACGATTTTCGCCGCCCTGGTCATGGTGCTTTTCTGCCGTATCTTTTTTACTGTTTCCTTTGGCATCTGACATAAGAGCCCTCCAGTAAGTTTGGAACTTGTGCTATTTCTGTATCGATAATTCCTGGCGTAAGATCTTAATATTTTCGTCTGATTCTGCGAACGCCGGTGAGGTTCGCCCTGACCGCAAGCGTTCGTAGGCAGCAATAGTTTTACGCACATCTTCTTTGTCGACTTTGATATCGAGTTGCATATCGCTGGTGAAACTGAGCGACAGGGCATTGGTTAAATTTGCCAGTTGAGCGTTGAATTCTTTTGGTGCCATGCTCTTGGACAAAGCAGCGGCGCGCTCCATCCATCTGGCGCCAGTAGGTGGCAGAGTGGCTGCATAAGCTTGTTCAATGGTCAATGGTTTGTTGATAAAGTCACGAGAATTTCCCCATTGTCCATCAAGTTTGACCATGCGAGTTTTAGCATCGTAATCGACAATATTCATCACGTGGCCATCATCGAAAATCTTTTCAAGGGCTACCGGGCCGGTCAGTGGATTGTTTTTGCGCATGCCCACAAGTGGATCGCTATTGACTCTGACAAAAAGGGTGGCATAGAGCGGACCTTTTTCTGTGGCCCGCAATTTTTCAAGCTTGGCGGCAAACTCATCAACCGAACCAAACCCGGTGGCCTTATTGTGCTCAGGGCTGCGATCTTGCAGTGACTTATTAACCATGAAAAATTCTGGTTGCCACTTACCGGTGAGCTGCTCGTTGATTTTGATCATATTGTTCATTTCGCCGGCAGCCCCCGGACCCCTGTCTATTTCTTGGGGCTTGCCATGGGAATAATCAATCAGAGATTCACCAGAATCATAATCTGATGTACTGGCATTTTGATAATAGTGCACGTCGCCAGGGGGCATTTTGCGCAAATTTTCCTGTGTGTAAAAAGCTGTGACAGCTGCGGTCTCAAAAATTTGTGAGGCGTACGAGCGCGTCCACGAGCCTCTTGCACTATTTAGAGCGGCATCGCCGTGAGCCCGCAAATTAACACGTTCCATTGGAGCAACGGTGCCGTCTTTTGTAATGAATTTTCCCCCAGCTGCAATCTGGGACAACACATCGGTAACCACCGATGGTTGCCTGGCATAAAGGCGATTTTCGATGGTGGCAATCTGGCAAGTATTGTATTTGCCCTGGTCGTT
>JADYXQ010000067.1 GCA_021772135.1 Candidatus Obscuribacter sp. | reverse complement strand
TGCAATACTAAGGCAGCCTGATATCATATCCGAGAACCAAATCGTAATGCGCAACCAGAGCCATGATCGCCAAGTTTCAACTACGATAGAGACATCCCCGTGAGAGATAGTGATTTGGTGTCGTTCGAATTAAACTGAATCTTTGAAGATAATTGACTTCCGCAATGAAGGCAGATACTTGCTAGAGGCAAAATAGCTTTAGCGCAAGTTGGGCAAGGCTTGGTTTTGCTCATTAATCGCTGCGCTCCATTAAGTTTTACGGCCTCAGGCTGTACAATTTAAGTGAACAAGCCAGAGGATTTATGGAGTGCCAGGAGCCGCCTATATCTGAGGCTGAAGTTCTCGAATGCTTTCCCTCAACTTTTGAAATTCGCGTCCCAGATAGCACCAAGCTTAAGTGCCATATCGCCATTTGAGTAAGGCGCAAATAGCTTTGCTGGCTGTGCGTTTTAAAGTTAGCGCTAATCTATTTCTGCCGCAACCGCGTACTAAACCATAGTCAAAAAGATAGCCCCAGAACCTATTCGTTTTTTTCAGATCTCTTAAAGGCAGCCACGTCCGCTGCTGCTTTTACTGCTATAGTTTTTTCGTCATCGTAAACGACACTTCTGTGTGAAACTCTTAGCACAAGCACCGTTAATTCTCCTTTATCGAGATAGCAGATCACTCTCATGTCTCGAATGCGATATCGCCAGTAGGTCGCAAGGGTTCCAGCAAGTGGCTTCCCGGCTGTCGTCGGATCTTCAAGAACAGCAACTTTGCTGTCTAAATGATCGAGTATTTCCTTGGCAATCCCCTTCTCGAGCCTCTTTAACTCTTTGAGAGCCGTGTCCGAGTAGTTAATCTTCCAGGCCAAGCTGTTCTCTCACCGATGCGCCTGTGTGGATAACTTCTTTACCAGAGCGAATGCGTTCAAGGGTTGCTTCAGCAAGGTAGCATTCTTCTACAGCGTCGATGCTTCCTTCAACCATCTGCTTGATGTAATAGCTTTTATTGCGTCCAGTTTCTTTAGAGAGCCTTGCAAGGCGCTCTTCAATTTCTGGTGAAAACCGAATAGATGTTGTCATGGCAAGTGAATCCTGTAATGCATGTATCTATTGTAATACAAGTGTGACGAGATGCCAAGTCTTGTGCTTTAGGCAGACCAGCGCAGTCTTTCGGAATTTTGACCTTGGCTTGCGCTATTTAAAATGAATAAAATTAAAAGGCTTTGAAGGCTTTACTAACTCAACAGGCAAATTCTTGCCCTGCTGATCTTGGAGCGAGAGAAAAGTCATTGACACCAAGGGCGATACTACCTTAAAGACTTACTGACCATCCACCATTTGTGGAGTATTTTTCTCAGATTCTTGCCGGGCGCGCAGGCCGGTTACGCCCCATCGACGACTGGCAAATTGCGGATTGTCCAGATTTTTTAAACCCGCGATTGTAATCACGTCACAGTTGTGTGGATTTTCCAAAATCTCAAACTGCTCCACTGTTAAATAAAGAAAACGCATTACCAGAAGCCGCGCTGTTAGCCCGTGAGTGCAGATGAACACCTGACGTGTTCCAGGTTTGCGTCTGATTTGTTGCATCATTGATTCGATAAAGCTAGAACATCTGTCGTAGCAATCTGCCGGTGATTCACCACCTTCATAGCGATAATAGAACCATCCGTGCAACTCGCGCAGCGGCTCTTGTACATCAATGCTCTTATAGCCGTGTTCCACTTCGCGCAATTGCGGATCTTCGTAAACGCGCACCTTCGGCTCACCACCGGGCACAAGTAAATCGGCACCGATGAGGATGTTCTCCATCGTCTGCCGCACTCGTAAGTAAGGTGAGCGATAAAACAGCGTGCCTGGTGTGCACAAAAACTCTGCATTGTCGCGGCCGACTTGTTGGGCCGCTTCGTGCGCACCGTCGGCAAGTGGAATGCGATAGTCGCCAATTTCTCTAACGTCGAGTGAGCCGGCGTTCTGTTGCGATTTTGCGTGTCGACAGATCTTAATTGTTAAATCTGTAATGTCCATATTGTCCTTGTGCGCTCTGGGCAGAGATCGCTGACCGGGATAATTTTACTCCTTCGTGGTCAATCTAGTCTCGTATTGTCTTTATTAACCGCATTTTCAATCAACACCTACATGCAGAGCCATGAAAAAAGTCCTGGGCGCGACTGAAGAATCATCTGATTGAAATTCGAGAAGAAATGAAGAAGTGGTGACTTTAATGAGCCAACTTCTTTGCCATTTTAAAATCATTCTGCGCCAGGCCATGCTGGCCTAGCTGCTCATACGCCCATGCGCGATTTTCGTATGCCCACTGAGAGTTCGGATTCATGCCAATCGCCGTAGTGTCATCAGCAATTTGCATTTTATATTGCTTGAGAAAGGTGTTAGCCCATGCTCGAGATAGATAGTGTTTGTGATTTTTAGGTTCAAGTTTAATCAGCGCACTGAAGTCTGCCACTGCTTTAGTATATTCCTGCAAATGAACAAATGCCTCACCGCGATGTAGATAGCACCGTGTCGCAAATTCACTGTCTAAAGCCATGACTTTAGTAAAAGCATCGATGGCTAGTTGTTCTTCGTGGCGTGAAAGATAATTACGGCCTTCGCGATAAAGATTCGCCGCAATGTTTGTGTTTGCCTCGTTGGGTATCAAAATCATTCGCCTGGCCGGATAGTCGAAGGTAACGATTTTAAATTGACTGAGAAAATCGTTGCCTAGTATTATTTCTGAAGCCGCATCTGGAGCCTGAGCGGCTGGATAAACGTCAAAAAGCGGCGGCTTAAAGCTAGACCCTCCCAGTTCGAGATTATTCAGGCGAACACTTTCGCAGCTTAATTTACCTAGCCACGGGCCTTCTATGCGATTGTTGAATTCCATTTTTTTCGGCAAAATCGGTTTTAAAAGTGCATCTGCAGACATGCTGTTAGGACAACCTGTGTCTAACATTGCAGACATGTCTAATTTTCCGTCCAGCCTGACATTGCAAAACAGTCGGTGGCTGCGTATCCATATCGGCACGATAATTGCATCATTCGGAGGAGACTCGCGCTCTGCCGACAAAATGACCTGCTTTCTAATATAGTCAATTGTGACAACCATATTCTCCAATATATTGCCGCCCAGAAAACCACTAAGAGTGTCGTGTCCAGTCAGTCCTTCGTTTACCGACATTGCAACATTCGAGAGGATCAAGTGATCCAATGCTAAAGTTCCCAATCTGCAAAAACCGTAAGAGTATTCTTTTCCATTCGCCCTGGTGTTCGTCTGTTGAGTCTTATCCAGTTTGGCAACACCAGGCATGGCTTTGTTCCACAAATCTGAGTGGCCGCAACCTGTATCGAGCATTAGCTGCAAAGAATGTCCGTTGGCTTGTACTGGCAAGCAGATGTGATCGCCATTATCGTAGTGGAATGGTAAAACTACTGATTTAATTTTGAGTTGTTTGTCGATACTGTCTTTCGGACTTTCACTCGCCGGGTTAATAAAATCAATCAAGGGACTGCAACTTTGTAGGTGCAGTTTATCTTTATCATCTCCAACTTTCATTGCCTGCAGGCGATCAGCTTTTGCAAGATTATGCTTTCCCAGCCGCTCATAAAGACGCGCTCGAATACTCCGATGGTAAGCATATTTTGGTTCTAACTCTATTGCTCGCGAACGATGTTCAATCGCCTTTTGATAAAGTTCGAATTCTTCGTGAGCAAATGATGCATTGGAATGTGCGTTCAGTGAAGCCGGCGAAAGTTGCAGTGCGGTGTTGAAGTCATCAATTGCATTTTGCAATTGACCGAGGCGATAGTACGTGTAGCCCCGTTGTTCGTATGCTCTTGCAAGCTTGGCATTGATTTTGGTTGCCGCGGTCAAATCAGCGATTTGATTTTGATATTGGCCCAGCTTACTAAGGACTTCGGCGCGCAGAAGCAGTGGATCAACAGAAAGGGGAGTAATTTTGACCGCAACTGTATAGTCTTCGAAAGCCTTTTGAAATTTGTTCTGGCAAAAGTAAATAAAACCGCGCTCCATGTAAGGACCTGCCCTTTTTGAATCTAGTTTTATAGATCTGTTTGCGTCTTCAAGTGCTCTCTGGTACTGGTCTAATTGTCTAAAGGCCCTTGCTCGATAGCAATAATATCTGGCAGACTGCGAATTTAAAGCAATTGCTTTGTTGCAATATTCAAGTTCTTTTTGATAGTCGCCAAAGTGATCATAGGCTCGCCCTTTCGCTGCGTATGCCTCTGCCAGATTCGGTTTCAGTGCGAGAGCTTTATTACTGTCCTTGAGTGCGTCGTTATAACGACTGAGAAGGATAAAAATTCTTGCTCTGTTAGCGTAAGCGATGGCCAGCTTTGGCGCCAAACTAATAGCCTTGCTGCAATCTGCGAGGGCCAGGTCGTTTTGTTCAAGAGCACCGTGTGCGAGGCCGCGCTCGCTGTATGCCTGCGCGTTATTCGGTTCTTTGCAAATAATGGCGTTTAGAATCGCAAGAGCTTCACGGACTTGGCCCTGTTCCTGCAAAGCCTGGGCTTTCACCAAAGGCCTTGCAGGAACAGCCAGTGCAATGCCTGGTGAGAGCCCAATGGTCGTCAACGAGACAAGAAGCGCTACTTTAATCATGAGATTTTTGGAACGCATCAGACCACTTTTCTAGAGTCGGGATATGAACACGATGGTATTCGCGAAGATGGCGATAAGATTCTAGATCGATTATTCGAGATGCTCAATTAAGCGTGAAAGCTCGGAATTAGCGGAGCTGAAAAGGCGAGGCTTCAATTTCTTCCAATTGAAGTTGTTTCAATTTTTTCAAATCAGCGTCTGCTAAGTCTGGCCGATAAATGCTTTTAAAGTAGTCGGAGCGATAGCGATAAAGTTCTTCTCTAGCTATTTCCATATCAAGGTTTCGCTTCGCTTCTGGTATGTTTTCGGTGCGAGAGGCCACAAAATTATAGTCAGCGATAGCATCTTTTAGTTTGCCCTGGCGACGATAATCATTAGCTCTGTACAAATACGCCGGACCAAGGTTGCTATTGAGTTTAATGGCACTGGTAAAGTCAGAAATTGCAGCCGGCATTTTCTGCAATCGATCATATAGAATGCCTCGGCGCAAATAGACCTGCGCCAGGCGTGCTTTGCTAAAGAGATTGGAATTTATTACTCTGGTATATTCAACCAGAGCTTCGGGTAATTTATTCGTTTCTACATATAATTCGGCGTTCAGGTTAACGGCGTCCATGGCCAGGTCAGGTGGACCGACACGTTGTGCGTTTTTTAGTTCTGCCAGTGCTTTTGCTGTTTGTCCCATACCGCAAAACACTAGATAGCGCCCGATGTAAGCTTTGCCGCAATTTACATCTAATTTGAGCGCTTTATTGAAGTCAGCCAGCGCTTTTTCGTTGTCCGAACTTCCCAGGTAGCCATCGCCTCTTTCCAGATAAGCAGTGACCGATTTTGGATTATGTTTAACCGCGTCATCCAACTGTGCTTGAGATTTATGACCCCGTCTCATTCCCAGGCCTATTGAGTCTGGACCGGTATGCAAATAATCATCTGCATTATTTGCAGCAAAAGCCGCATGTGGAGCAAGTGTTAGAATCGCGGCACTTAGAATACCGATTAAAATTGTGCTGTAAGAATTATTGGGTGCAGCCAAAGGTCTATCCATTGTCAGCCGCCTTAAGTAAAAAGAGCTCTTCTAACTAGATTAGCCTATATGTCCCCCTTATGTCCGCGCTATCCTCAAACCCAATGGCGGCGCTGCTAACAGCATTAGCACAAGCTGAAGGAAAGCCGTGAGTTTTCGAGGCATGTTCGCTTAACGTCGACGAAACCGGCCGCCACCACCGAATCCACCGCGACCTTCGCCGCCAAATCCGCCGCGATCCTCGCCACCAAAACGACCGCCACCGGCAGCTCTTGCTTCCGAGAATCTACCACCGCTAGCTTGAGCTGTGAATGGATTGCTTTCAGATTTTTGGAAACGACCGGGGTTTTGCGACACTTGTTGTTGATACCACTGCTGCTGGCGTTGATAGTTTTCCTGGTGCTGAGCACCACTGCGGTTGGTTTGAGCTTCTTGAGCTACTTGAGTGCGGTTGGCCTGATTGTTTTGATACTCAGTTTGTCTGTTTTGTTGACTGGTCTGGGCGTGCTGAATAGCTTCGTTCTGATTGTTCAGAGTTGATTGTCGTTTGTTGTACAACATCGCTTTTTGATTGCCATTCAAATCGCTGAAATCTTGCCGCTCATTATTATTGTTGTAATAGTAGCCATTGCCATTGCCATTGGCGCCGTAGTACATGGGCGTTCCGTACGGGGCATTGTAAAAATTTCCGGACATTGCCGCCCCTGCCATCGCTCCCATTCCCGCTGCGGCAGCCGTTCCTACGGCCGACATCACACCGTTGCTGCTTGATTGAGTGGTTGCCTGCGTGGTTTGAGCTGGTGCCTGTTCAGGATAGTACGGCTGCGGAGCGTATTGCGGGATCTCATGGGCCGTTGTCCGTGCACGTCTTGCTTGCAATGCCTGGACGGCGGAGTTTAGGTCTACTGTCTGGCCGCTCATGTCGTGATACCAGAAACCGCCTTGCGAGCCCATATAAATTTCGGCTACATCCCCAGAAACGCCTGCTCCGGGTAGAGGTGCGAGGTCGCCTTTTGGCGTAATGACGCTCTGGCTGCCATTCTGGTTGCGTACAACTTTGAGCAAAACAGTGGACACCTGCGGGCCCTCACCATTTTGAGCGAGCGACTGGGCCGGTATAGTCAAGAATATTGATGCTGCAATTAAGAGTGCCGCTATACGGGTTTTTCTCACGTCCGAATCCTCTTTGATTTGCTCAGCGCAATTTGCTCATGACTACTGTGCCGCAGGTTCGGGAAATTGTAGCTGATCTGGAACGCCCGTTACTTTCGTCAGACAGACGGCCGCGAAAAAAAGCGGATTAAGGAAGCGGATTAAGGAAGCGGGTTGCCCGAGTTGGCGTAATCATCTTCATTGAAAACGCGCTGTCTTTTCTGCTGTATTTCTATCCTACAATTCGGGAAAGATTTATGGAACAGGGCCAGTTGTGCCTTTGACCAGTCATCGGTTTCCAGTTTCGTCAGGTGCTTGAAATTCTTGTGTTTGACAAATGTTTCTACGCCGACATGAGCGTGCCTCATCACAAAGGTTCTCAAGCTGGAAATATTGCTTATCGCTTCAAGTTGCTCGTCAGAAATAATTGGTCCGCCGTACGATAAAAGAGTCAGATTAGGGCATGTTTTTAGTGATTCAAGAGCGGCTGTTGAGGGGCTAGTGTCGTCAATCAACAGTGATTGTAAGATTTTTGAACCAGAAACCGCTGCAATAACGTCGTCTACATCTTTGATGCCAGACACTTCAAGAAATGATAATCGTCTCAAAAGTGAGCGTTTCGCTAAATCTTTGCCTGACTCGTTGCTGTTGTTCATGGTGAAACGAGTCAGGTGAGGGAAAGTTTCTACAAAGTCGAGTACCCCAACAGTGGGATTAAAGCCAGCGAAGTGCACACCAATGAAGTTTTTCCATTTTCGTACGATGGCAAGCATAGCTAGCACCGGCGTCTCTCTCGGGTCGTCGTCCACCGTATTAGTGCGGCTGATTCTCAGTTCATTGATATAACCAGTGTCTAGCTTTTCTAAAATCTCAGGATGCGCCCACACCGCCGGATCGTTCTCACGTACTTCTAAACAAATGGGCGGTACTGCACCAATAAACACTTCTTCTCTCGCTTCGGTGCGAATGCCGCGATTGTTTTGCAATTTGCCTACTGAAGTTACTGGAAAAAAGAATCGTATTCCATGCTTTCCGTGTTTATAGCCTTCGATCGGAGTGCGCTTTTTTTAGTTTGCGAAGTCTTGCGCTGCTTTGGCAATAGACGGAGTAATCACCGTGTCGGCGTAAGCATCAGGTTTTGTGCCTGTCACCAGGTCCAAGCCGTCTTTGCGCCCGGCACTGCTGGTAGTGCTTGTTGTGCTCGTTTGCGTTGCATCTCCCTGAACGTTGCGCTCATTGTTCGATTGATTGTAGAAATATCCGCCTGTGCCCAGAGCGATGAATAGCAGACAGAGTACCGCGATCAGTAGAGGTGATTTAAGCACACTGGAATTGGTTATGTCATCGTCGGTATATTCGCTATCAGAATCGTCTTCAAATTCTGTTGGTGCCTGGAGGGCGTTTTCGTCACGACCAACCTGTTGAAGGGCGCGCCTTACCTCCACCATAGTCTGGTAACGATCGTCAGGACGCTTGGCCAGCATTTTTTGCACAATATCGTCGATTTCTTGCGGAAACTCTTGCTCGCCGATATCGTTGATCGAGGGTGGTGGCTTAGTCTGGTGGAGCAATATTGTTTCTATCGAATTTGCGCCTCGAAAGGGAAATTCGCCGGTGAGAGTTTTGAAAAAAGTACAACCCAGCGAATAGATATCTGAGCGTTGATCAATTTCAGAACCGAGTGATTGCTCTGGGCTCATATATAAGGGCGTGCCGAAAACTTCACCGGCGCTGGTCAGGCCCTGCTGCATGAGCGTATCGCGACTCAATAATTTAGCCATACCGAAGTCGACGATTTTGACTAGTAAACCACCCGACTTGCTGTTTTCTAGAATTATATTTGCTGGTTTTATATCTCGGTGAATGATGCCTTTACTGTGGGCGTAACCGAGTCCGGCGGTCAGTTGTTCAAAAATGTCGAGGATAGTGTCGAGATCGGCCAGGACTTTGGAGCCGATGTACGAACCCAGCGAACCACCATTGAGCAATTCCATGACGTAATAAGGACAATCGCCCCTGTCAATGCCCATATTGAAGATTTTGACGACATTAGGATGATCGAGTTTGGCAATAGCCCGGGCTTCTACCTGAAACCGCTGCCAGGTCTGTTCATTCACCTGTGTTGGTTTCAATAATTTGAGAGCAAATTCGCGCTGCATAATTTTATGCCAGCAGCGGTAGACAATGCCAATTCCACCCTCGCCGACTAAAACGAGCAGCTCATAGTTATCGCCGACAATGTCGCCGGGCTTTAAAATACGGCCTGCTTTGCCTGGCACGCCGACTATGGCTGTATTTTCGTCATGGTTGATGGGCTTCACCGGTAGAGCTAGAACTATAAAACATTGTATAAGCCCTGGCTTACAAACCCGCCAAAATCGGAAGTAACTAATAGATATATGTTAAATTGGGGACTCAAATTCAGGCTTATTTTAACAATGGATATCCAAACCCAGTGCTTACCTCTTCATGAGGTTTTAATTACCGGAGAATTGGCCGCGAAAGCCAGCCGGGATCCTCAGTATCAGCTTGAGTCGAAAATGATGGGCATGCTCGCGCAGCAGCTTGCCGACGAACCAGCTTCGATTTTGCAGGGTCTCACCGATGCTGTAGTGAGCGTGCTTGGCTTTCAATCGGCCGGTGTAAGTTTAGTCACTGACGACGGAACAGCCTTTTACTGGCCGGCGGTTTCAGGAGTTTGGACGCCCAATATCGGCGGCGGCACTCCGCGAGATTTTGGTCCATGTGGCGACGTCATTGATGGCAATGCACCGCTGCTTTTTAAGCGGCCCGCCAGACGTTATGAATATATAAGCACCATTGAACCTGCCATTGAAGAGTGCTTACTTGTGCCCTTTTATCTCAAAGGTGCGCCGGTTGGAACAATTTGGGCACTGTCCCACGACCATACCCATTCTTTCGACAATGAAGATCTGCGTTTGATGCTGAGTTTGGGTAAGTTTGCGTCATCGGCCTATCAAACGATTCACTCGATGCAGTCACTGGAAGCTTCTCAAGCCGAGGCAGTGCGACTGCATGATGAATTGCAGGCGTTGCATAAAGAACGTCAGGCAGAATTGAAAGATGAACTAGACACGACCTCGCAAAGTTTGCTTCGTACCGACGAAGAGCTACGCGCTATTACGATGTTAGTTTCGCAGCAGATTCAAGAGCCAGCAAAAATTGTTTCGAGCTATTTGAAATTACTGGCAGTGCGCTACAAAGATCGCCTGGGCACTGACGCTGACGAATTTATCGACAAGTGCCTTGAGGGCAGCGATTCGATTATGCGCATGCTCGATGATCTGTGGAATTACACTCATGCCATCACTGAAGTTGAACGCCAGAATAGTAGTTTGATGCGGTCGCTCGATGAAGCGTTAGAAGAGTTGAAAGAACTCATTGCTCAATCGAATGCCACTATTGAGAAACCAGATACGCTGCCTTGCTTGCTTTTGAATGAAAAGCACATGCAATTTATTTGGGCCGCTCTAATTGATAATGCCATCAAGTTTTGCAGATCAGGAAATAAACCGGAAATTATCATCACTTGCTCTGAGCAGGGCGATGATTATTTGCTGACAGTCGCAGATAAGGGCATTGGTGTTGATACCATGAATTTCAAAGACATCTTCAAGCCATTTGTTCGCGTTAACGCTCGCCCGGATGAATCTGGTAGTGGAATGAGCTTGCCTATCGTGCAACGCATGATTACCAATCATGGCGGCACAATCTGGGTTGAACACGATCTTGAACATACTCGCTTCTGCTTTACCTTGCCGGCCACTGTTGTTTAAATATGGTGTTTAAATATGTTGTTTAAACGGCTTGGCTTCAATCATTTGCCGTGAAGCCAGCCACCCTCAAAGCCCAGGGCGCGCAGGCCGGCAATCAAATACGGGCATTTATGCATAGTCTTCCAAACCAGTTCTGATTGATAGTTTTCGATCATGATTATGGTCGAGCCCTGATTCAATCCAAAAAACCAGGGCGAAATCCAGCCTCCATAACCGCCGGAGGATTGCGGAAAAGACGGATTGTAGCTGGAGTCAAAACCGTATTTGCACAGTCCTTTTTCACCAAGTTCAATGATCATGTGGCGAACGGTTTCCATCACTATATCTGGTGCAAAGGGCAGCGATGCCAGCACGGCCCAGGGCGCAATTGTTCCGTCATCTGGCCCGTGAGGAACGCCGCGCGCAATGTAATCGTAAAATTTTCGTTTAACGCCGTTAACGGTTCTGCGAGAAGGTCCCGGGCCATCGCCGGCTGTTAGACCCCAACAGTTTTTTCCATAGTGAGCAAAGCTTTTTGAATTTTCCACCGCATATTGTCTTTGAATGAATGTGGCACGTTTGCTATTTTCAAAATAATCAAAACCGGCTTTTTTATTGAACTGGTCTTGAATGCCGCGAAAATCTACCCACAAATGCGACATCTGGTGAATGAACAGCGGCCCGGCATGCAGACATTCGATGTCATAGATGTTCATCGTTTGAAACGTAGAAGTCCACTGATGATAACCTTTTGCGTCGACGGCATGAGTGGGCGAACCAGCGGCCAGGGCGTAAAGCAAAATGGCTTCTGAATAATTCGTGTTCCATCGGTGCCGCTTGAATTTTTTCTCTGGTGTCCAGCCGTGGGAGAAGGTCGCCGCACCGTTCAAAGCACCGTTCAATGCCCAGGGCCATTCAACGCGTCGGTAAAGCAAATCGGCAGTTTCTCGAATCTCACGTTCGTCTTCGCTCGCGCCGTTAAAGTAGGTTTGCGCGCTAAGTATTCCTGCCATAAGAATTGCTGTGTCGATGGTTGAAAGTTCGCTTTGCCAGACTCGCTTGCCAGTTTTCATATCAAGAAAATGATAGTAGAAGCCTTTATATCCGGTGGCATCCGCTTCTGTGCCTTGATGGCTCGATCGAAGAAATCGCAAAGCGGCCAGAGTGCGCTCGGTTGCTTCTGAGCGTGATAGCAATCCCATTTCGGTAGCAATGGTATAGACCGTAAATCCAATTCCCAGCACGGCGATGCTTGCCGGCGCGCCCGGCTGATTTTTGTCTGCGATTAGACCGTTGGCTGGGTTCCATTCGTGACGAAAGTAATCAAAGCTTCTGCACTTAAGGTGCTCAAGCATTTCCGTCTCATGACCAGGTGCCGTGAGGGTATGCAGTTCTGCTGTCTTTGAGGAATTCATCAAAGTTATTCTGGCACATCCTCATTCATGACATGAAGTTCTTTACCCGTCCTTAACTACTGCCGAGTCAATGTAGAAGTATTAAATTAAGAAGAGAAAAAGAAAGAATGAAAATTGAAAGAGAACAGCCAAAAAGAGGAAAGCAGCACTACGTAGGCCATGACCCGAGCGGCAGCAATAATGCGTATACGCCGCGTGTGCCGCTGGCGCCGATTTTAATCACCATAGCCCTGGTAACAGCTGCGCCTTTCGCCGGCTGGGGACTCGCCGCTTTAGAGAAACCACCGATTAAGATCGAGGCGGGTGCACCAACTGCCGAACTGGAGCAAGTACTGCATCAGCGTGCGGCCGCAAAAATTTCGCCTGACGAAAAAATATTGTTTGTCGCCACACCGGAGCCTGGACACGAAGGCTGGGCCAAAATTCTCTTTGTTCCTTTCGCCATTGTTTGGACGCTCTTTGCCATACTCTGGACTGCATGTGCGGTAAGCGGTGCCCGAGAGATGAAAGGTATTTTGGGCTGCTTCATGGTGCTCTGGGGCCTGCCCTTTTTGGCCGTTGGCGCATGTATGCTTTCAATTCCGTATTTCACTTACAAGCGTGAATTGCACACCATCTATGCCATCACCGACGCGCGCACTCTTGAATTTACAAATGACGGCGTCAAGCAAATCGTCACTTTTAACAACAGGCACTTCGGGCCAATAGAGTCGAGAAGCTATTCTAAAACTCGCACAGATGTGATGTTTCGCTCAAGCTTGGATCCCGAGTCACCCGGGGTGTACGATGGATTCTGGGGCATCGAGAACGGTGCGCTCGCGACGAAAATATTAGAAGAGAAACTAGAGCAGGCAGAGGCGCGCGCGGTGAAGTAAGCAAGCTGATTTACTTCGCATTGAGAAATAGCCTCAGGCCGCGATTCCGCTAGTCTTGAGATTCAGTTCAGCTGCGTTTGCGATAAAGTGCTTTCCAGGCTAAATGTTTTGCGCCGTCAGGCAAAATAAAGTGCGATCGATTAAGTTCGATGATTTCAAAAAACGGCTCTATCAGATTGATCAGGTCAGCTGCAGACAATTGGGGCGGGCCATTTTCGGGATTTTCACGATTCTCATCTTTGCTGCCCACGAGGCTGAGCCAAAGTCCACCAGGTTTAAGCGCACTGGCAATTCGTTCGATAAAAAGGCCGCGCTCTCCTTTAGGTATGACATGGTAGACGCCGCGATCAAAAACAAAATCTTGGCTGCTGTCGCTTACTGGCGAGCTTTGGCAAATATCCAGTAAATGAAAATCAATTTTTTCACCGCCGACTGAAGCTTTCGCTTTGTCGAGTGCTGTGGGTGCGATTTCTGTCGCGGTAACCTTACAGCCCTGTTTGGCCAACCAGATTGCGTTTGTGCCGGTACCGCAGCCTACTTCTAAGACATTGCCTGGCTTTTTGTCGAGAGCGGCAAAATACTGCTCCAGTTCAGGAGCTGGAAGTTTGGTATCCCACGGGGGCGCAGTTTCTTCCTGGTAGCGCTCTTCCCATTTGTGCTTTTCGATATCTGGCGTATCGCTGGTTTGTTGATTTTTCATGATTGAATTTTACCCACTTGGCAGGAGGTTCGATCACTTGGGTTTGACCGCTGAGTCCGGTGCGCATATAGCTTTTAGCGCCGGTGGTCGCACAACCGTTGTACGACCGCGTTATCTTTCAACCGTTACGTTATCCAAAGGGCACTTACGATAAACTCACCGTTGACGGCACCAAGCCGACGGAAGTGTACTTTTCTTCAGCGAGCGAAAATAAACTGCATGGATTGATGTACCAGTCGAACCAGTCAGACAAAGTGGTGTTAGTCAGCCATGGTAACTCTGGAAATATTTCGCATCACGGCTATCAGGTAGGCATCTTGTTAAAGGATGGAGTTTCTGTTTTTGTCTATGACTATGCAGGCTATGGCCGGAGTGAAGGCACTACTTCACTGGGTTCTTTGCAGCAAGATGCCCTTGGCGCTTACAAATATCTAACGGTAACAAAACACTTTTCTCGCGACAAAATTGTATTGTTTGGTGAATCGATCGGTACCCTCGTGACCGGAAGATTGGCTCAGTCGGTTGATTGCAACTCTATCGTTCTTGAGTTGCCACTATATTCGATGCGGCGAATTTGCTGCGAGCATTTTTCTTTCGATTTGCACGCTGCCATCCTCCAACCCAAAAAATATATTCGCATTCAGGGCGTCGGGCATGGTGATGCGGCCATGTTGCAGTCGAAAGACTACGTTGAAGGTCTCAGGGAGTTTCTCAAGAGTAACTAAACACTGCGCCATGCTGTAGGATAGCTTTGTAATTATTGGAGATGGTCGGTGACCAACGCTCAAGCTGCTACCAAAATCGTTCGTGTGTCAGACCCTGTTAATTTAGAGTTCCCGTTTGAAACTCTGTCTTCTGACCTCACTCCCACTGACGCATTTTACGTGCGAAATCATTTTTCTCAACCTGAAATCAATGTGCAGGCCTGGCGCCTATCGATTGAAGGTGCCGTCGAGAAGCCTCTTCAGCTGACCTTTCCTGAATTGCTATCAATGCCAACTCACACCGTCACTTCTGTTTTAGAATGTGCCGGCAATAGCCGTGTTTTTCTTTCTCCTAAAGTAGCCGGCGCCCAATGGGGTTTGGGCGCCGTCGGCAATGCCGAGTGGAAAGGCGTACTACTTTCTACAATCCTTGAACGCGCTTGCCTGGCCGAAGACGCTGTTGATGTAGTTTTTGAAGGCGCCGACAAGGGGGTTCCTGACGAGCAGCCCAAGCCATGCAACCCCATTTACTATGCGCGCTCTATACCGAAAAGCAAAGCACTCGAGGCCAACATTTTGCTCGCTTACGAAATGAATGGTGCGCCGCTTTCAGAAGCCCACGGCTTTCCATTGCGATTGATTGTTCCTGGTTGGTATGGCATGGCGTCGGTTAAATGGCTACAGCGCATTGTCGTCACTGAATATCCATATGACGGTTATTTCCAAAAAATTGATTATGCATTTTGGGAAGAGCGCGACGGTTTGCCAGTCAGGCAGCCGATTACCGAAATTGAGCTGAAGTCGCAAATTGCACAGCCGGCCGCCCACAGCGTTATCGACGCCAATAGTACGTGCCTCATATATGGTGCCGCCTGGACGGGTAGCAGCAAAATAGCAAAAGTCGAAGTCAGCGTCGATGGTGGCAAAGAATGGCACCTCGCGAATTTGGGTGAGAGCGATAATCCGCATGCCTGGATTTTCTGGCATTATCAATGGAAGACCTCAGCCACCCCTCATGACACCATATTGATGTGTCGAGCTACTGATACAGAAGGACGCAGCCAACCACTGACGCGAGATTTGAATAAAGAGTCTTATCGAATATCGCACACATTACCCATTTCGGTGCAGGTTCGTTAGCCTGCGGGGCAAGCTCGCCAGTCAAAAGGGCTTAGTAAATACTCTCCAGATCTAGCAGCGTTGCTTTCGCTTTCAGGCCACCGGCAAAACCGGTTAATTTGCCATTGGCGCCAATAACCCTGTGGCAGGGCGCGATAATAGAAATTGGATTTTTCCCATTGGCGGCGCCAACTGCACGCATTGCTTTCTCGTTTCCTAATTGTCGGGCTATCTCTCCATAACTCCTTGTTTCGCCGAAGGGAATGGTTATAAGCGCTTGCCAGACACTCTTTTGGAAATCAGTGCCAAGCGGATCGAGCGGTAGCGAGAATTCTTTGCGCTTGCCTTGAAAATATTCACTTAATTGCCTTTCGGTCTCTTGCAAAATTGTATTTTCACTATCGGCTGTCACCGCTGGTAATGGCACGCGCTTCTGGCTGTCATTTTCCCACAGTACCGCAGCTAAGCCTTTTTCGCTTGCCACCAGTTTTAATTCGCCAACCGGCGATTGCATCTTTTTAAAAACGTAATTCATAGTTTCTCCTGCGAACATAAATTTTAATTCGCCTCGTGAACAACTTCAAGTGATTTCCATAAATGCATCGCTGCATATGAACGCCATGGCCGCCATTTTTCTGCGATCTCAATAATGGCTTTGCCGCTTTTCAATCCCAGTACTTTTTTAATTCCGAGATCTGAATAAGGAAATGCATCAGGCCAGCCCAGGCAGCGCATGGAGATATACTCGGCCGTCCAATCACCGATGCCCGGTATGCTTTTTAGCTGCATTTTAGTGCGATTGATTTCTGCTCCGGGTTCGAGTGAAAGGCCATCAGATTCCACTGCCCGAGCGAGATTAATTATGGTGGCAGCCCGCGCTTTGATAATGCCGAGTGCCGCTATTTTAGGCACTTCTGCTTGTGCCAGATCAATTACCGTGGGCGTCAATAGGTGCAATTGTGGAAATGGTGTCACTATTGATTTTCCCAGGAGATTTGCCAATCTGCTCGCTAGAAGTGACGCACCTTTGACGCTTGCTTGCTGGCCGAGAATGGCGCGCACTGCTATTTCGGTTCCATCAAAGGCACCGGGTACTCGCAGGCCCGGATTTTCTGCCGCCACTATGCCCAGATGACTGTCGACGATTTCCGGCACCGATTGCATAGTATCGACTGCCAGTCGTATGGCTCGCGAAAAGCCAGTTCACAAACAAAGCTGTCTGAAGCGACTTTGGCCAGGCCTGTTTTGCGAATCTCAGTTGGATTCATGCGATAGCGCTCGAGAAAGAGGGCGTTGAACCTTCGTACACTGGCAAAACCGCTGGCTAGTGCCACTTTGCTTAGAGGTAAGCTGGTATCAGTCAACAACCTTTTGGCTGTTAGAAGTTTTTGTGTTTGTGCCAGTTCAATAGGTGAAACTCCATATTCCGCTTCGACCACCCGCCGCAAATGCCTGCTGCTGATGCCCATAGCTTCAGCCATCTGGTCCACTCCTCCTGTAGCCAGGGCGCCATCTTCAATGCGTGTCATCGCCTGAGTGGCGAGGCGACTGGCTGCATCTACCACTGCATTTCCTGGTGCCAACTCTGGGCGACAACGCAAGCAAGGTCTGTAGCCTGCCTTTTCGGCCGATGCGGCGCTGCGATGAAACTGGCAGTTTTTAAATAGTGGTGTCTGAGCTTTGCAGACAGGGCGACAATAGACGCGGGTGCTTTGCACGGCGACAAAAAGATGCCGTCGAAGCGCTTGTCGCGCGTGCGCAATGCCTCATAGCAGCTAGACGCGTCTGTTTTCAAAATCTTTTCTCACATCCCATATGAGCATATTAGACCCGATCGGTGCGATCTGTTAGCCATTTTCGGACATGGTCGTGCCAATGTTTGGTTCTTTGTGAACCCCCGGTGCACAATTGATCAGGTGTTGCATTCACCGCCTGCCGACAAGCAAACCATGGAAATCCCGAATTTGCCTGTGGAAGCGAGTCATCTGACACCCGGCGGGAAGGCCGAAGCCCGGGTCGACAAAGATTCAGAGGGTGGCTCCGACAACGTTCAATATCCTTTGCCGAGCACTATATTGCCGCGGCGTGTTGAGACCGACTCGACAAAAAAACAATGTGCTTGTACTCGACGATTATCGTGTCAGCGATATTTTGCTTAAGGGAGAGCATGGTATATCCCACGGTGAGTTGAGTGCGCGCCTGGCAGAAGAGAACGGTTTGAATGTGACGCGCATGCAAGTCGGTCTGCTTAAAGGCAATGTTATGGATATTGCCGGCGCGCTCAAAGACATTGATAAAGGCATGAGCGACGGCACCATCGATTTGAAAAAAGGCGATGTAAACAATGTCAGTTTAGGTCTGGAAAAATCATTTAAAGACATTAGCAAAATGGTGGGATTTCCGGTCACTGCTGAAAACATCCGCGATGAGCGAACGCACGTGCTTGAAGCAATGCGCGATAACTCTAATTCAAATCATTTTTCGCGCAACGACCGCGCTTTTATGCGACAAGTGCTTTCATTCACCGACGGCATTGAAAAATTGCAGGCCCATGGTTTGAAAGTAGTTACTGCCGCCGGTAATAAAGGTGCCGACCATCTCAATGTCGGTATGCTCGCTGCCGACAAGCAATATTCGGCGCTTGATGTAGACGGCAAAATTGCTGATTACAGCGGCAATAATTCGCTGACCGAAGCTGGTCGTGGTCAGATTGATTTTTCCTATTTCCCGTTGAATATGGCGCTCTAGATGATGCCAATGCCACTAAAGGCACCGATTATAAAATTGCTCCAGCTGACTATACAACCTGGCGCACCGGCACCAATGTGCAAAGTGTTAAAGGAAGTTCTTTCGTCAATGTCGATAAATTGCCGAGCGAATTTGAAAAGTAAAGAGAGGGCAGCATAGCTCCCCCCTCTTGTTCGTGGAAAAATACGTCCGGACGTATTTTTCCGCTTGATAGTCGTCCTTCTATCTGTTATTGCCGGAAAGCATGCCTGTTTTCATCTCAGGTGTGCGTGTTTCTTGGCCGGTTCTTTCGTTTCTCATTCTTTCATTGATGCGAATCATGTTTTGCACATGCTTGACGCCAGACACTTCATCAACGAGGTCTTCGGCAATACGTTTTTCAAAACGCTGGTCGACAGTACCGCGAATGGTAACCTCGCCATTTTTGACTTCAATTTGAATTTCAGTGGCATCAAGTTCATGATGACGTGAGAAGCATTCGTGAATTTCTTCGCTAATGCGCTCATCTGAGCGTTTGTAATCTTTAGGCCCGCGACCGAATTTAGAATCGACTCCGGTGCGGCCAAAAGTTTGGTAGCCGTCATCAGATGACCATGGCCACTGGCCGGCGATAGAAGATTTGGTTGTGCGATCAAAATTATAATTGCGATTTTGGTCGATCATATTTTGATTATAACGAGTTACCTGACCGCCGTGCATGCGGTCGTAGTTTACGCCGGGCATACGATTAGCGCCGCGCTCGAATTCGTTATCCATATTAGTGTTTGATCTCAAACGCTCAGCGCGATTGTCCATCGAACGGCGGTGCTCTGCTTCGTCATCCCCAAACCATGAACGCACCTCATCAGTGCCCTGTTCAAGCCAGCCGCGCTCGCGACCGTGATGCATCCATTGTTCGTATTGATCGCGATCTTTTCTACCGTTATTTTGATTGTAAGACATAATTCCATCCTCAAATTTGGTGTAGTGCAGGTTTCTAAATCAAAAATCGATGCTTGCAAAATGACTGTCGAAGCATGTGCTGATTTGCGCTAAATGTTCGCACAAAACATTTGCAAAGTAGCTCGGTTTTAAGGATTTATTCCTCTCGAATTAATCTGCCAAGAATAAGCTCTACAGTCACTTCTAGAAAGATGGAACAATCAGCAAGGGGGGGAGTCTACGGTCAACCGACAGCAAATTGCACTATGTGCGAAACAATTAGCCCAGAGGCATGTTCACAGAAATCAAGCCCTGAGTAATCTGGGTTGAGGCCGCCCATATATGGCACCGCCATTAAGTAAACTCGACTGCTAAGATTTCCATCGGTTTGCACAACTTGGAAATTATCCGAAATTGCAGCACCTGACACGCGTAAGTAATATTCGCCGTCAAGCTCTTCAATGCCTTTTTCTCCTGCGGCCATCAGTTTTTTAGCCCGGGCTGCAGATTTGAATTTCAAGCGGGCGTGACTCACCGTGCCACCCTCCACCAAACCCTTAAAGGGAAATTGGTCGAGAGGCAAATGCTTCTGCCCGGTGCAATCAATAAATGTTTTGCACTCAACAGTGATTTCTTTGCCACTTTCATCTTTATAGCGATAAATGATTTTCTTGTCGTCGAAAATTTCAGCTTCGCCACCATCGCCATCAGATATAAGTTCTAACTTTCCTGCGTCATGCAATGCCATCAACTCTTCGCACGATCCTTGCGGCATAAAGGCAATTACCACTGAAATGAGCGGCATGAGATGTTTGCGCAAGCGCAACATGTCCTCTGCTGAGAGATATTTAGCCGGATAATTCATAGCAAAACTTAAGGCCGAGAGCATTTCCTTCCAGTAAACAGGGCGCTCATGTTCTATTGATTTCTCTGCTTCCACATACTCTTTTTTAAATAAAGTAAATGGGTCAATGGCTTCTCTCGATTTCATCATTGCGTCAACGAAAGTTTCCATATTCATTGATTTTATGCTTTGATAAAATGCTGGGTCGCTCTCTTTAAGCGGCAGTTTAAAACCGTTTTCGAAAAGATAATCGAGCTCGAGAAAACCGTCGTTGGCTCGAATATTTTCTTCAATGCCTTCAGGCGAGAGGTGCGTGTTACCGGCGGCATGCGGTTCTTCAAGGTGCACGCGAATACACGGCAGCAGGCCGTGTCGCGAATGCATGGCTATGCGATAATCAGGAGAATTGTCGTTGACGCTAAAGGTGAGGCGCGAACCTTCCCATTTAAAGACGCCGTTGTGCCTGGACGTTGTGCGAATGGCATCCACGGCTGTGAGCGAGCTGCCGCGCACGACAATTTCGTGGTTAAAATGCGTCGCCAATTTGGCCGGCGGATAAGGCGAGTCAAAATATCCGGGAATTTTACCTTCGCGCTCGGCCGGCCAGTGGTGACCGGAGCAAATTATTACACAGTCAAACTCGAAGGCACCATCGGCGGTGATTACTGTAACTTTTTCAGTAGCCAGATTGTCACGTATATCGGTGACGGCGGTTTTATAGTGCACCCTGGTATCAATCTTGTCAGTTGGTCGCTGGTCTATAGCTTGATTGAACTGAGATGTTAGATACTGGCCAAATAACAAACGAGGCAAAATCTTTTTTTCATGAAAGTCTTCTCGCCGAATGGCAAATCTTTCAAGCGTGGTCTCGGGCAGTGCCTTCACCCAATCTTCAAGTGGTTTGAGCAAGTCAGGAAGTTCGTCTGCCGATACGTTGGTAACATGCTCGGTTCCGGCCCCAGACGGGCTATAGGGCATGCCGCTGCCGAGAGTTTCGGAAGCTTCAAAGATGTCAACGCTGAGCTTTTGATCTGAACCAACAAGTTGTTTATAGACCATAAGGGCGGCTGGTCCGCCGCCTACGATTGCCAGTTTTTTAGTCATATGTAGACCCGTGCTTAAAAGATTCCTGGGCGCTAAAAGACATATTCACATTATGGCCAGAAAAAAAGTGATTTGTTCCATTTTTAGCAAAACACTTTTTTAGTTTATGCAGCAGCGGCCAGTGGCTCCCAGAAGTAAGAGAAATTCTCGTTGGGGCCGGCCATTAGTCTCTGCGTAAAAACAATGCCGATAAGATCGCGCGAAGGGTCTACAACAGCGCTTGTACCTGAACCGCCTGTCCATCCCCAGCGGCCGGGCGCCGTCCACGGTTCGCTCACCGCGTTTTCGACGGCCAGCTGCCAGCCCCAGGTTTTAGTCGGACCCATCATTTCTATAATGCCGGCCTTCTGCTCGTCAGAGAGCTGATCTGAAGTCATCTGCGCACGCATTTCGGCAGGAAGCAAGGTGTCGTCGGCTAAGGCACAGAGGAAAGTCATATAGTCGGGAACGGTAGAAACCAGACCGCCCCCAAGGCTCTCGAATGGTGGGGCTTGCATGAAAGCCTGGTTGTATTCGTCAAAAGCGACAATACCGCGAGGTGTGGGGCGATAGGCTGCTGCGAGGGTTTTTCCTCTCAGGGTAAAACCAGTAGATTGCATATTTAACGGACCGGTAATTCGTTCTTTTAAAAGATCTCCCAGCGATTTTCCTCCCGCCCGGGCTAACAGCACAGACAGAATGTCGCTGGCAGTGTGATACATCCAGTGATCACCCGGCTGATAGGCCAGAGGCAGAGCGGCAATAACAGCCATAAACTGGTCAGGCGACATCTGTGGCGGAATCGGGCTGGGAGACAGACCGGCAGATTGCATTGCCACTGCCAGTGGTGTTTTGGTGAAAAAGGCACCGATGCCGTTGGTCATAGTGAGCAGGTGACGCACTGTGATTGGTTTATTCGCCGGCACGGTTTGATCGAGGGCGGCGTGAGGGTGAGTCAATACTTTCTGCCCAGCGAGTTCTGGTAACCACTGCTCTACCGAGTCGTCGAGGGTAAAGACTCCATCGGCAATCATCAAAGCTGTCAGCGCCCCTGCCAGTGGTTTGCTCAGTGATGCGATGCGAAATGACGTGTCTGTTTGCATCGGATCTGGTGCTTCGTAGCTGCGCACTCCGGTGGCATAAAATTCGACTTTGCCCTTATGTCTGACGCCGGCCACGATTCCGGGCGCCCATTTGGAGGCAACTGTTTTATCTAAAGAGCGCCAGACTGAATCGAACTGCGACATTTTCTTTTCCCTTCTATGCACCGGCAATTGAAAAATTTTCTGGGCTCAACAGTCACAAATAAGCAGATAACTCTTTTAGTTGGATCAATTATGTCAAAGAAAGCGATCTGTTTGTTTCTGGCCAGATGTTTCGTAATAATTTTTCTCGCTCAACTAAGTCTTAGTTCGGCGCTTTGTGCCAATAAAACCAGCGGCAAGGCCACTATCTATGCCAGTTTGTTTAAGGGCAAGAAGACCGCCAATGGCGCCGTTTATCATCCGGAGAAGATGACCGCCGCCAGCAATGAGCTTCCCCTCGGTGCAAAAGTGCTGGTGACCGATAAAAAGACCGGCAAAAAAGCAGAGGTAGTGATTAATGATCGTATGTCGCCCAAGGTGCCCGCGGTTATCGACCTCAGTAAGGGGCGGCTGACAGGTTGGGTGTCAAAGGCACGGGCCAGGTGCAAGCCCGGGTGGTGAAACAGGCGCCGCTAAAGAAGCACAAGAATAAGCACTAACCCGTTACAGATTAGAGACTTGGGCTTATCGGTGGAGTAGACAGAGTATCATGCCGCTAGTGAATGGGCGCAAAGAGTACGTTGTCGTCAGGCCTGAGTTCTCTTCGCGACAGTGCAATTTTGCAAAGTGGCAGAGCTTTTTTCAGTTGCGACAGCTCAGTGGCAGACAAACTGTCTTCGTGCACCTGTGCAGAGATAAGTGGGACTCCCTTTAGTTTAATAAGGTCGTGAGCCTTAATTGCTGTAAAAGGAAGTTTTACTGATCTAAGAGCGGGACAGGCTTTTAGATATGCAAGGCCGGTGCCATTGAGACCGGCATTACAGCTAAGATCAAGAAACTTCAAGCGCTTGAGCGATGCTAAAGATTTCAATGAGTCGTTTGAAAGTGCGCAGCGAGAAACACATAAATATTCCAGATTGGGCATCTGAGAAATCGCTGCCACTGTAGATGGTGACAACTGATTACCGGCCAGGCTTAAATAACGCAAGCTTTTTATTTTCAATATTGCCTTGCCATAGTCTCCTTTCAGGTCTGAATTTTCAATCATCAGTCTTTCAAGATTTTTTAACTGCGCCAGTTGTGCCAGACCATTGGCCGTAACTATGCACTCAACCAGGTCTAAGCGATGCAGGCCAGACAATTTGGCAATGGCCGGAAGAAAACCTTCTGGTGTATCCGAATACGTTACGCGAATTGAATAAGCGGCATCCGGCGCCAGATCTTTCAATAATGCCGGATTCTCACCCACGCGAGGATCGAGATCGAGCGAGACCTTTTCGGGTACAGGTACTAAATAGTCACCGCTTGCAGAACCGAGAAACCGACCGTTAACGCTACCAACCGAGATCGACTGGCTGGTCATCACATGGGCTTTGCCAATTGATTTTGCAGGGAAGTGCACTTTGTGCATGACAGTCTTGGCTTGAACTGGTTCAGCGAAAAGAAAAGCGGCCAGAATACTACAGGCTATTGCAGCGAAGGATTGAATTCTCACAAATGAAACGTCCCTGGATTTGTCTAGTAATTATTTAGGTCTGCTATGCGGGTTAGCCGTTAATGATATCAAGCTTTGAAAGTGGCAAACCCTGGTAGCAGCTGCGGCTTGCCAAGCGTGGCGATGTGACAGTTGAGTTTAAAGGCGTTAAAATCATCACTGTGACGCCGTTCCAGATGGTTAGTTTCATGACGTCGATTCAAAAGCTGCGATCGTCTCCCCAGATGATTCTCTTTGTGGTCTCATTCGCTCTTTGCGTAGAAGAGATACTTTATGGCGCCGTCGTTCCGCTGACTCCGATGTCGCCAGCCCATATCAGCGACGAACATATGGTCAGCACCCTATATGGTGCCTACGCCATCGGTCTAATTATTTCGGCACCGATTCTGGCGCTGATCACTGATCGCATCGGCCGACGTCAGCCCATGATTGTGGGCGTAATGCTCTTAATTGCCGCCACCATATTATTCATGGTTGGAAACACCCACGAAATGGTGATCGCTTCGAGGATGCTCCAGGGCGCCGGTGCTGCGTGTACATGGACGGCCGGCATGGCTCTGGTAGCCGAGTATCACGTCAAGCACCGTGTTAATGCCATGAGCATTGCTCTGCTTGGTGGCACTATTGGCTCAGTAGCGGGCCCTCTAATTGGTGGCGAGCTGTGCGATTTGTACGGTTACGGCCCGCCTTTTTATTTGATGCTTTTTCTCCTAGCAATCGACGCCTTTTTTCGATTTGTATTTATATCGAAGCATCAGGTGGCCAAAGTTAAAGGCAATTGGGGCAGCACTTTTAAAGAGCTGGGCGGCGTTATCACCGATAGAGCTGTGCTTTCCGGGGCATTTGCCGTGGCTCTGGCTGCGGCCGGCTGGGCGATGATGGAGCCGCTTTTTCCTATGCATGTAATTCACATTGCCAACGCTACGCCTTCAACGGTGGGAATGCTCTTTACTTTTTCCAACTTGATTTATGCTTTTATGCCGCCGGCAGTGACCTTTGTCTCTGAGCGCATAGGTGTGCGTAACACCACCGTTCTTGGTTTAGCCGTCACGGCCGTGTCAATGCCACTGCTGGCGCTGACACCAAATCTGGTGCTGGCGACTGTAGTGCTTTCTATGATTACTCTTGGTTATGCCTTTACCATGAATCCGACTCAGGCCGAACTGGGTGACGCTGTTGACCGCCGAGGCTCTACGTCATATGCAATCGCCTACGCAGTTTCGAATCTTTCATATTCCCTGGGAATGTTGGCGGTCGACGCCTATGTCGAATTCCTTACCGACGCGGCTCACAAGCTAGATCTGTTTTACATTCTTGCTATTGTCAGCGTTCTTTACATGCTCTGTATTCCACTTTTCTTAGTTAAAGTTCAACCTGTATCACTGCCACCAGTACCAGCAGCAGAGGAAAGTTAAAACATGTCACGTTCGATCATCAATCAACTAAATGACCGTTTTCTTTCTCGAGATGAACGCCTGAGCCGGCGCGAAGTCTTGAAAGGCATGATGGCGGCGGCAGCTACATTGATGCTCAGTTATGATTGCCCGCAAGTTGCCGCTAAGCCGAAGCTCAATCACAAAATCATTATCATAGGCGGCGGATTTTCTGGCCTTGCTGCTGCTTACGAACTTTTGTCGGCAGGCTACGATGTGGAAGTTTTAGAGGCGCGTGCCCGGCTCGGTGGGAGAGTGCGCACCCTTTACGACTTCATTCCCGGCAAGCATGTAGAAGCCGGCGGCGAGCTCATTGGCGGTAACCATCCAACCTGGCAAGCTTATGCCAAACATTTCAAATTAGAGATGCTCGAGCGCACATCGTACCCAGACAGCGAACAGCCATTCTCAATTCAAGGCAAAGTACTGGAGGCCGCAAAAACCTCTGCACTGTGGGAAGAAGTGGAGCAGTATCTTCGCCAATACAATGAGTTGGCAGAACCAATCGATGCCTTTGAGCCGTGGAAGAGCCCGAACGCTAAAGCGCTCGATACACGTACAGTCAATGAATGGATTGAAGGCCTCAAGTGTTCCGACCTTTGCAAAATGGCCATACGCCTTTCTGAAACCTCCGATGCCAATGATCCGGGTTGGCAGAGTCTGCTTGGCCGCCTGGCTATCATCAAGGGTGGTGGCATGGAGAAATATTGGAGCGAAACTGAAAGGTATCGGTGCAAAGGCGGCAACGTTCAGTTGGCCGAAAAATTAGCCGATGCTATAGGCCGCCAGCGCATCCGCATGGAAATGCCTGTCAAAGCGGTAGATGTTAGAGCCGACAAAGTTGTTGTCACCATCGCTGATGGCACCACACTGGAAGCAGACGACGTGATATTGAGCGTGCCGCCAGGCACCTGGAAGCGCATCACTTTTACACCGGCCTTCCCACCGCAACTTTCTCCGCAAATGGCCAATCAAGTCAAGTTTCTTTCTGAAGTGCGCGGACGTTTCTGGGAGAAAAACAAAATGTCTCCTGTGTCTTTGAGCGATGGCCCAGTGGCTGAAACCTGGGAGGCCACCGATATGCAGTCTGCTGAAGGACATTCCTGCCTTACTGTTTTTGCCGGAGGCAACGCGGCTGATGCCGGGCGCGGCTGGCCGGAAGAGCAACGAGCGGCTCACTATGCGCTCGAAATTTCACGAATTTACCCAGGTTATGCTGAGAATTTTGTCCAGGGCAAATTCATCGATTGGCCGTCCGATCCCTGGTCACAGGCTGGTTATTCGGCCCCAGCGCCCGGACAAATTATTACACTGGGCCCGATTTTATATCAGGGTCTCGGTAAACTTCATTTTGCCGGCGAACATACAAGTTTTGCTTTCCAGGGCTATATGGAAGGCGGTCTACACTCGGGAGCGGATCTGGCCAAACGCATTGCCGCGCGGGATGGTGTAAGCGTGGCCACCCCGTAATTCTTAGCGCGGTATGAGATCGCTAACTTGCCTTCACCATGGACCGTCCTAATAATATTACCAGCGGTAACATCAAAAGCGGTGCCATAGCTGAAATCGCCAGGCCCCAGTGTAAATCATAGTGGTCGGCTATTATTCCTACCAGCCAGGGCATAAAGATGCCGCCGGCATTGCCGAAGGCCGCTAAGGCACCGAACATGGTGGCGCCTCCATCAGGATATTTGTCAGCTGTCACCGCCAGCATGGTTGGCCATAAGCAGCTGCCTGTCAGCCCGGCTAAAATACATGCAGTCAATGCCAGCAGTTTAATTGGGCAGAAAGAGCCTACTAAAAAGAGAACTACCGAGAGGCCGCATCCCCAGGCCATAATCGCATATGAATCTAAGCGGGTGCTGAGAGCGCCAATACCCATGCGGCCGATGGCCATGCAGACCGAAAAACCAAAAAGGGCGGCGCCGCCGACCCATTGTGGATATTTAAGCGAAAGCTCTGCGTAGGCAGGCAACCACTGGGCCATTCCCAGTTCGGTGGCACCGCCGAGAAAAAGAGCTGCCAGAGCGCCGATGAACCACATTTGCTTGAGCAGTGCACGCGCAGGTGTGCGCTCGCTACCTTCAACCGTAAGGGCTGGAAATTTCACTGCACCAAGGGCAAAGATTAGCACCGCCGGTAGTGGTATCAAAAGCAGAGCGGCCATGCGCCACGAGATATTGAATTGCAATGCCACAGTTCCGGCCAGCACCGTAAGCGTAGCGCCGACACAATAAAACGAATGTAGCCAGTTCATCGAGGCCGAGCGCTTGTCTGGATTCAGAGCTGAGACTACAGGGCTCAGCACCATATCTAATACACCGGCACCAAAACCAAGGACAAAATTTGCCCAGAGCAAGACAGTGTAATTTGGTGACCAGGCCGTCAGTAAAAGCCCCACTACCAGCAAACCATTGCCGATTAAGCTGAAAACTTTGGGACCATAGCGATCGGCTAGTGGGCCGGTAAAAAGAATTGCCGCCACCAGTCCACTGAACGTGAAAGAGCCCAGGCGGCCCAGCTCTTCTTTGCTAAGCAAGGTGCCATCGGCACCAGGAAAAGAACTCTGGATGGAGACAAGGAAAATAGGCAGCAAGTTGACGCCGATAGCCAGGCTCATCATGGCGCCGTAGCAGAGATTGGTGAGCAGGCGCGGTTTAAGTTCTGCTGAAAGTGACAATTAGTGCCTGCATTCTTCCGAAACAGGACAGTCTTTGGCTAACCATTCGCGCACATCGTGCAGAGAATTGAAGACTCCCTCGGCCAGGCCGCGCGACTCTGCCGATGGTGGCAATAAGTCAGGCACCAGGCACGATCGCATGCCGCCGGCTCGCGCGGCTAAAAGGCCACTATGAGCGTCTTCCAGCACCAGACAGTTGTCTGCGGCTAGTCCTAATTGCGATTGGGCCATGAGGAATATATCGGGATTTGGTTTGCCCCGTTGCACCATATCGCCGCCGATTACTACAACGAAGTAGTCATGAATTTCATGGTGCAGAAGTCTTCTTACAGCTTCTTCTTTCACAGTAGAAGTGCCTACGGCGCAAGGAATATTATTTTCTTTCGCCCACACCAAAAGCTCTTTGATGCCCGGTTTGAGAGCAAGCCCTTCTCTGGTGTGCAACTCTTCATACAGTTCTTGCGCACGCAAGTGGAATTTGTCTTTGGCAAATGTGGGGCCAAATTCTTGCGCTAAGACGTCTTCGGCGTCGGCTACAGTGATGCCGATTAGTTTCGAATAGAGACTGTCGGTCAGATCAAAGCCTATTTCTCCAGCCGCTTTCGTCCAGGCGCGTTTGTAGTGCCCTTCCGTGTCGAGCATAAGCCCGTCCATGTCAAAAATAAGGGCGTGAGGAACTGGCATTAGCTAAACTCCAAATTTCTATCAGTTTTAAACAGGCAAGGCCGCAGGCTCGTCAGCTTGTGGTGCCTGGAAAATATCGATTTTAGGATCGGCGAAAATATTGTCTGTTTCTTCATTACAGAAAGTGCTTACTTCGCCAATGACGCAAGGGCCGCCTACCGGCACAAATTCGTGCCAGATTCCTGAAGTCAGTGTGATGCGCGAACCTGCTGCCAGCTCAAAAGGCACTCCCGATTGGCGCGTCTCCATATGCCTGTTGATTTTTACATCAACTGCACCTTCGGCTTTATTTTCACCGGGATTCTTTGCCCAGAGAGTTATTTGCAAGCGGCCCTGGCGGCAGATGATGTCTTCCTTTTTCGCGTAGTGGGTGTGCGCTGGAGTAACCATGCCTTCTCTTGCGTACATGATTTTTTCGCAGTATTCAGGCTCGTTGGCCAGCAGCACTTCTACCAGACCGGTCTTTTTGTAATCGCCAAGACCAAAATCTGTCGCCGACCATTCCGGCTGAGGCGGAAGTACCCACTTATGCTTTTGCAGACAATCGGCTGCCTCGCGACAAAGATGATTAATCTCACTTTGCTTCATCACTTACTCCTGACATTCTATTTTATTTGTTGCTTAGCGCTGGGCCGTTGCAACTTCCTTCTTAATATATTTCATAGCTGAACCCGCGGTTTCTCCATGGTGAAGAATCGCTTGCAAGGCCTGAGTCATTCCTTTTGGATCCTGGTGCTGAATGATGTTGCGGCCATAAATAATGCCGGCAACGCCCTGACCCACGAGTTTTTCGGTATGAGCCAACACTTCCTGGTCGGAAGCACGGCCACCACCGCGTACGGTGACCGGTACGCCTGAGGCCGCCTCAATCACGCGGTGAAACTCTTCTTCGGGCTCGGTAGAGTCGGTCTTAATCAAGTCGGCGCCAAGTTCAGCAGCCATGCGGGCCAGTGTCACCACTCGGGCAGGATCGCCGTCGCCCACCATGCCATCTTTGCTTCTTTTAAATGAGAGGGGCTCGATACCCATTGGCATGCCATAACGGTCGCAAATGTTTTTCAAGCGCAAAATGTTGCGTACGCATTGATTGAGCATTTCAGGATATTCGTCTACTTGCAGCAGGTTCAGTAAAATGCAAGCGGCATCGAGGCGTACTGCCATTTCGACGGCTTCTTCGTAAGCTTCGCAAAAGAGCTTCGACGATGGCAAGACATCGTTATAAAAGTTGGCGGTATCTGCTCTCATCATCAGGGCCGGTTTATTTCCGCCGGGAATTTTTTGCAAATGAGGCGCTTCGCCTGGCGAAAGAAGAATGGCGTCCGGATTGGCATCAGCCAGGGCGGCAATGGTTTTTTCCATGTTTTCGATGCCTTCTAAAAAGGCAGCGTTGTTGAACAATGCGTGGTCAACAGCGACAACGAAAGTGCGCTTCGATTTTGGGTGGAAAAGACGGTTTAGACGATAAAGCATGACAATACCTGCTAGCAGACTGAATCTAGAGTTGGTGATTCTATCATGTGCCTTTTGCTTTGTAGCCGAATCCATACATGCGACGGTTCAGTTTTAATTAAAAGTGCGGTCACATGGGTTATTATCAGCTCCCGAGAATCAGAGCTGGGAGAGAAGATGCAACATGTGAGCGATGATGTGACCGTCAAAAAAGCCGACTTATTAGCTGGTCTCGACCGCGGTCAGTCTTTGCCGTCAAGTTGGTATACCGATCCGGCCATTACAGCGCAAGAAATCGAAAAAGTTTTTCGCAAAGCATGGCAATACATTGGACCGATTCAAAAGCTCAAAAATGTTGGCGATTACGTCACTGGTTATGTTGGCGAAATTCCGGTAGTGGTGATGCGCAATGCCGATGGCCTGGCAGGTTTTATTAATGTCTGCAGGCATAGACGGCATGAAGTAATGAAAGGCTGCGGCAATTCCAAAATTATGCAATGCGCTTATCATGCCTGGACTTATGATCTGGGTGGCAATTTGAAAGCCGCTCCCCGGGCTGATCGCGAACCAGATTTCAAGCTCTCAGATTATCCGCTTATGTCCATCAAAGTTGATACCTTCGGGCCCTGGGTTTTTGCCAGCGCCGACGAAAATTGTCTGCCCGCAGCTTCTTATTATGGCGATTTACTGGCCATAATTGCCGACAGTGGGCTCGATTTCAACACTTTAGAACTCTGGAGTCGCGACGAGTGGGCATCTGATGCAAACTGGAAAACCATGCTCGAAAATTATCTCGAGTGTTATCACTGCGCTGTGGCACACCCCGGATTTTCAGCTGCCATCAATGTTGATCAAGATAGCTACAAACTTACTTCTTACGAATGGTTCTCCAGTCAGGTAGGGCATGTCAGGCAGTCAGCTCTTGAAGGTAAAAGTAAGATCAAAATTTATGATGCCGGCGGCGAAGTCAGGCAAGCGCAATATCATTTGCTCTGGCCCAATATGACCATCAATATCAATCCAGGATTTCCCAATCTCTCAATTGATGTCTGGATGCCCGACGGCCCTAATCAGACTAAGGGATTTTCAGAGCAATATTTTGCGCCGGGTGTTGATAAAAAGTGGGCGGAAGAGCTGATTGCTTTCAACGTAGAGGTGGGCGAAGAAGATGATGTGCTTACTAATTCGGTGCAACGCGGGCTAATAGGCGGCGTGCCTGACTTCGGCCGCTTCCTTACTAACAGTGAGCATTTATGCATTCACTTCCAGAAGCTAATTGTTAAAGCACTCTGTTAATCGATTCAATTTTTTTATGCCAGTGACCTTATGAACAGCGCAGCACGCAACACAATTATTATAGTGCTCTGCCTCCAGTTCATTTGCTGTGCCAATATTACCTGTGCCGATGTTGCCTGTGCCAGTGCGCCTATTGATGATGAAATACTGATTGACAGCCTAACTAACGATATCGTGCATAGACAACTTGATTTAGAGCGATATTACTTGAAGTATCGAGTACACGGTACAAAAGAGCCGAAGTGGCGAAGGGCAAGATATTTTGGTTTACAGGTGTCGTCGGCAATGTGCGGGCTGGCATCTAACTTCACGCAAATTGGCCTGTCTGGCAGCCACATGAAAGATCCTGAGAAAATCTCTATCAAAGGTAGTCGCCAGGGGCTGGAAGTGGGTATGGTGGGCATTGTTTTAGATGGTGGCAGCTCAGTCGTTGAACTTTGTTCTAACGGCCTCACGGCTTTGAAAAATATTAAAAATGGCACCAGTCCTGGTGCCGCTGTGAAAAATGTGGTGGCACGTGTTAAAGTTATTGATGCATTGCTCGCAGAGCGAGATGCGCTGGTGAAAAAGCACCCCGAGCTTGCAGCTACTAACGTATATCAAGCCGAAGGACGTGTGCTGAAGAGCTTTCGCGACTGGTGTCTTTCTGAGTTTGCCGATGTTTATGCCGACGTAAAATCGTCTCAGGCCAGTGCTAATGTTTATTATGCGCTCGATATTGCTGCCGACAGTGTTTATATGGCTTCGCAAATACTAGCCATCAAATCTTTGACCAACGACGAGCATTCTATTCCTTCTACCAACACCGGCATCGTGGGCGATTCAATCGGTATCGCCAGTGCTCCCGCCAGTACCAAATCGTATAACATCATGTACAAGTTCTGGCGCAAGCGGCTGGCCAAGCGCATGCAGGAAGATTTGATCAAGTCTGAAGATGAGACCAAAGCGGCCATGGGCGAATTGAATAAAGAGCTATCATCGAAAGATGTGTCAGTGCTAGAAGCAGCAGGCTCAGTGCAAAATCGCGTATCGGTTTATTTATTGTGGTCAGGGCGTTATGATCAGTATATTCAACAAGGCCTGGTAGACCAGCGCCATCAGAACAAAGTAGCGTTGCAAGGTGAGCTTTCCGGCCCGGCCATTTCAGGCACATATCTGGCTCAGGATATTTTGTCTTCGGTGGCTTTGAAGGAGTTTGCCCGTAGACCGAGAGCGCAAAATAATCTCTATCTGGCCGGCAGCATTTCTGCCGCTGCCGGTACGGCTGCGTCGCTGGCACTGACCAATTACTGGCTCTTCGATCAAATTCGTTATCGTCGCAAAATGGCCGCCAAAGGCATGCTGCCTGAGCAGTTATTGGCCGCACGCCTCAAGACACTCGATGAGCTTGATGCACGAATTTTTCACTCAGGCCGTTAACCAGTGAAACAGAGCGCCGGAACCTTGTTGTATAGAATGACCAGTGGGCTCCTGGAAATTCTCCTTGTGCATCCGTCCGGCAACTATAACAAGAAAGCCAAATGGGGCATTCCTAAAGGTCTGCCTGATGACGGCGAGAGTTTAGAGGCGTCGCCCCGCTGTGCTTCATGGGAAATAGACGCTGCCGAATTTGTAGCTGTGGAAAAAGCGTTGGCAATCATACACGCCGATCAAGCTGAGCTGATTGCACGATTGCTATCGGCGTTGAGCGAAGTATAGATTTTGCCTAAGCTATATTGCGATCCTAGTGAAGACTATGCAAACAAAGGCCAGAGACCTGAGTCTCCAGCCTTAGCGCTTCTAGCTCAACTTTATTCGAAACTGTTCAGTAGTTTTTTCACTGAGGTTATTGCTGAGCCTGCACCGGCGGCCGGCGAATCTGGTCTCAAAGAGAAATCCAAGCTCATCAAAAGTGGAATAGGGGTTTGATTGGGCAGCAATGCTACAGGTGTTACAAATTGCGGATTGGCCATAGTGGGAGCTAATACAGTGGTGTTGCCTGTAGTGCGGAATTGGGTATTGCCTTCCACCGTGATTGGAAACGGTATAGGCGGAGCTGGTGGATAAGTATGATAGGGCGAAGGTACAGTCAGTGGAATACTTACCTGCCCGCCAAAAGCTATGGATTGCTTGACGGTGCTGCCCATTTGATATGGGTAGCCGGTTGTGCTTGCTTGCAACTTGATGCAATTGTGCGACATCTGTGAGGCATTCAACCTGGTCATGAATGATGTGACATTTTGCAGTTTGACTGAGTACGATGAAACATTGTTTCTCGACGCATTGATGAGCAGGCAATTAGTCAATGAGGGTGTGGCGGCGGCGGTTGTATTGTTGAGGCCATCACGCAGGCCGGGGCCGAGAACACAGTTGCTTATGGCAATGGCGGGGCTGGGAGCAGAGGTGGTGCCGTCGAGCCTGACACCATCAGAGTTTACTTTTGCCGTTGAATTATAAATCCAGCATTTGCTCAATGAAGCACCGCCAGGAGTGCCGTTGTGTACCGAGACAACATTGGTGGCATTGTCGTGCACAATTAATTGGCTCAGCGGCAGCGGATAATATGACGGCCCAACGTAAACTCCGGCCTCAGTGCAATGTGAAACCTCGATGTTTTTGATATTGGATGGATACGGCACCGAGGCTGTGACCGAGATGCCGCGTTTGGCACCGTAGACAAAAATTCCTGAGCGTTTGGAACCATTTAATTGTATGGCACCGGTGCTGACGTTAATGCCGATGGCATCGCTTCCTGGTGCAATTACCGCCTGGCCGTTGTGTTGGCTCTCTGTAGACACTGCTACACGCAAAGGATAATGGCTGCTAGGCCCCGCTTGCACCGATAGAGGCTTGCGGTAAATCATGCGGCCTACGCCACCGTCGATGGTGAGCGAGTCGCCCTGCATTGTATTGATAGAGGCCCAGCGAATTTGATCCATTTCATTCCAGGCGGTGGCCCATGTACGCCCCGTGGTATTGTCTCCGTTTTTCGAAACGAAATACTTATGCGGTCCAAAATCGCTGGTGGCTAGTGCTGAAGCAGCAAACGGCATGGTGCTTGCCATAAGCGCTAGCGATACAAATATTTTGCTGCAAATTGACCGAACTGTAATGTTTTTTTGATCGGGGGATCTTTTCATTATTGACCTCTTGAGCGTGCAACTACTGCCGCGCGTATTAGTTCGTGCGGTATTGCTTTTTTGGTTACAGGAATATTTTAGTTGGTGGCCGTGAAGTGACGGTGAACTGAAAGTGGTATTGACGTGAAATGGACTATAGCCTTGATAATTTTATTGATATTGCGGCGAAGAAATAACAAATTCAACGGCTAGTCCGCCGTCAAAATATGTTTTTCGCTCAGCGTCGTTGTGCGCGCTGAGCAAAGGCTTACTATATAAACTGCCAATCGGTCGCAGGCAATTATCGATTTCCATCAGTTGGCCACTGTGTTTACCGCTGTCGGCAAAACCGAGGTTGTGTACTTGATCGCGAAAAGCTACTGTCCATAAGCTATTGCTGGCGCGCAAAGTGTTCAAACCAAGTGTGCAAACCTGGCTGTCGTGAACAATCTGGTTAGGCACGTCCGATAGAAAATATCCGTCCACTACAACAGCACCATCTTTTTTGAAACGATAAACAACCGATTGACCTAGACCGAGCGGCCCTTCAGAAGGTTGAATGCGGTCGCCTACAATTGCCAGCAACGAGTCGAGTTTGACCCGACCATGAGCCGTTCGTACCCAATCGTAAAGGCCCTGGATAAAGACATTTGAAAGCGTACTGACGCGACCATCCGGTGAAGAACTTTTCAGCATTGCTCTGGCATCGAGCGGATAGTCACCGCCATGAGCCCGGAGCATTTCTAAATTAGTGCGGCTTGAGCGCGGATCGTTTATATAGTCGGCCAGTGATATATAACCGCTAGGGCAGCCGTCTGGCAGACCAACGATCATAACGCCTGAAGCGGCTTTATCGTTTAGGGCAAAGGGTGCAGCGCAGGCGACGCAGAAAATTTTGCCGAATGTGTTATTTGTTTCTTCATAAGCGTCTTTGTCGCTTACCATCTCAAGTGACACTTTAGCGCGCACTATGCTTGATGGCATAATTTCTTTGCTGTCTTTGTCTAACACAAATTGATCTTTTGATACCAGGCATGGTTGTTTGCCCACGGCGGCAAAAATATATGACTCACCGCTGACAGGAAAATTCTTAAAAGCTGTGTAGCAGCCATTTTGGGTGTCGACCTTGGCTACTTCAGCCAGCTTTTCCGAAATCGGTAAGGGCGTGTTGGTGGTACCACCATTAGAGAGATAGCCAAGATCGAGGCTGAAATCTTTTATTTTCACAGCGGGTAAAGTGCCTGAATCGGTCAAGCTTTGAATTAAAACTTTTCGCGCCACAGTAAGGGGCCGCACTGCTTTGCCGTCTTTTCCCAGTGGCGCGCTGGGATCTTCACGCAAGCAAAGTTTAATGCCGTCTACCAACCTGCGGCCGGCCGCTCTAGCTCTGCCAGAATCTAATTTGGCCAGCCGCATGTACTCTTCATTATTAAGATGTTTAGCCACCAGCATGCTTACTCTTGCTGTTGCCACAAGAGTGTTGATACCGATTACCGGCACCGGTTTGCCGTCTTCGGCCATCAGATTATAAGTGCTTGATGATGATGGAGCCAGATCACCCAGGGCCACATAACCGCAGTCAGGGTCTGCCACCACCATTGATGAAAGTTCGCGGGCAGCCGCAAGAGAGGCGCCTTCAATGGCAGAAGCCGTATGGCGGTGAGCGGTGAAGTAGCTGATTAGCACAGCGGCAGATGTAGAGAAAAATACCAGCAACGTTGTCGCTAGCAAGAGCATGAGCAGTAGCACGCCGGCGCCTCGCTGCGACCTGCTTAGTTTGTTTCTGCTTTTTCTCGTTCTTTTCAAGCGTTTGCCCATGCGGCCGAAGGGTCATCGTTACTGACGCCACTATAATCGGCAACCGTGAACTGTTCGTGAGACCTATGTGAAACTTGCGTGAAGTGCCGACCATGCAGAGATTTGGGTCGGTATAATTCTATTTATGAGAGCACAGACTGAACTCAATGCCCAGAGTGTCAAGAGTGAGCGCACCCGGTACGCCGGTGGTCACGACTTTGTCCCCCTGAGCGAAAAGTTTCCGCAGCTGGCCAGTCAGTGGCACAGCACTAATAACGGTGAGTGGACTGCTCATGATTTTTCTGCCGGGTCTGACGTCATCGCCTGGTGGCAGTGTGCGGTAGGGCCAGACCACCAGTGGCAGGCAGCGATTTTTTCACGCGCCGCTGGCAAAGGATGCCCTTATTGCGCCAACAAGAGAGTCTCAGTCACTAATTCGCTGGCCATACATTTTCCACGGCTAGCGCAAGAGTGGCACCCCACTCTCAATGATGATTTGACAGCGGCTGAAATAACCTGCCGTTCAAAGAAAAAAATGTGGTGGCTTTGTCGCAATAATAATGAACATCAGTGGCAGGCCGAAGTATCAAGAAGAGCTGACGGTAGCGGTTGCCCCTATTGCACCAATCAGAAAGCCAGTCATGAAAATTGCCTGACCACCAAGTTTCCGGCTGTAGCCACTCAGCTACACCCAACTAAAAATGGTACCGTCAGTGGTGAATCATTGACCGCTGCTTCCAGCAAGAAAGTCTGGTGGCTTTGTCCGCAAGAGAATCACGAATGGCAGGCTACCGTGGCAAATCGCACCAGCAAAAAATCCGGTTGCCCGCACTGCCTTTCAAATAGGCGCGTTTCCACTGGCGGTGGCTAACCTCTTTTCGTAGCATAAGAACCGCAGCCCCGGCCTGAATGACAGCCTTATTTCCACGCGCCGACCGCGGTATGCATTGATCGAACAAAAAATTCTTCGCAGACAGTTTTTAGACACTTACAATGCCCGTGGTCACTACAGAAATATAACTTGATCTCAAACGATAATGTTTCAGTTTGGAAATAGGTCACCCCGAAGTCAAATTCAAACCAGAAGCCAGTGCAGGAAAAACTTTTTTAGCGCTGCTGGTAAAAAGTCACTAACCAATGCAGTTCTTGAATTGGTGCTGATTCATTGTCGGATGCCATGGAAAATGCTCCTTAACACTGGTGTGTTAACAATTATCCAGCCGGTGAAAACCTTAATTTGTTCCAGCTGCCACCCGACTGGCAATTTTTTCTGACTATTTTGGCTTTTTTTTGTGTATATAAAAAGTAGTCTCGCAGTGCGCCTGTCTACAAATTGGAGTGAGGAAGCTTGGCCGGTCGGACAGATCAACCGCAAATCACTAATGCACGGGCTTCTCAGGCCCTGGACGGCGACGTGCCGGTGAATGTAGGCGTAGCTGATCCGTTACACGGCATTGTCTCAGATGACGGCCGCAGCACTGAAAAATCCGAAACTGCCTTGCCCGGCAAGCTTACCGCGCTCGGTTTTCCCGACCTCAAAGTCGAATCTACGGCCTCAGAGCCTATCCGAGAACCTATCCCAGACCCTATTAAGTCAGTTGAACTGCCCGCAGACAAACCGGCCGGCTTGCCCGAAGTTGTGCCGGGCGCGCAAAAAGTCGCCGAATCGGTTTCTGAAATTTCTTACCGCACTTTGAACGGTGCTCTTGTTGTGGCCGGTTCGAAAATTCCTGTAGAGATTACGCCCTCCAACTTTGCCGCTAGAGGTGGAGAATCGCTTAAGGATATTGCTAAAGGCAAAATGCCTGCTGATAGCCCGGCCCATTTAATTGACGCATATGTCAAAGAAATCGCCAAAATTAACGACCTGACGTTGACGGCACAGTCTGAGTATGTTACCAAATCTGGTGACAACCTGATTTTGCCCGGACATGACCAGAGCGGCAATCTGGTTTTTAAAGATAGCAGGGGCACTCAATATGTATACGACGGCAATGGTGCACTGAATCTCACTTACAGTGACGGCACCGGATATAGAGGCAAAGGTGTGGGAGTCGGTGCCGAGTATAGATACACCGCTGAACATTTTGGCCCGCGAGCACAAGACAATTATAAAGTTGTGAGCAACGCCGATGGCGCGATTCTCGAAAATACAAAAGTGGAGCCGCTGGCAGGCGGCGTGGCCCAAGAGAAAGAGAATTTGATCAGATTTGCCGACAAAAATATTTTGCTGGCAAAAGAGCGGGCAGAATTTACAACATACATGTCTCATTTTGAAGCAAGGGCTAAACGCGATGGTTTGCCCACGCAGGAGGTGGCTAGAACCTACCGCGATCTCGCATCAATATTGAGTGCCAGAGGCAGAGAGCCGCTCACTGAACGCGAGCGCGTTCGATTAGTTAATGGTGCCATACGCGCTATATCCGATCCTAAATCAAATGATCAGGGCGCGTATGGTACCTGCCAGACGGCAGTAATGGAAAATCGTATGTACGCCCAGGAGCCGTCGAAAGTAACGGCGATATTGTCGCAAATTGCTAGAGAAGGAAAGTTTGTCACCGTCACTGGTACCAGAGTGGAAATGGACGCCATCAACTTGAGAGCCCATGGTCAAGCCGCACTTAACGATGCCAAAGGCTCTAACAGCCGCACTTATACCAGTCAGGTTTTTGAAATGGCCGCCCGTAATGTATTTATTGCCGGTTGGAATGAGCGCTCAATTCCTCCTGGTGATCGCAGACTTTTGCAAGAGGAAGATAATCGCAAATTTGTAGTGGGCAAGCCGCCAGACAGCGCCGAAGACTCTCTGCGCGAGTATGACTTTAGATTTACGCCGCCTAAAAATGTCAGTGCTTCTTCTGATACCAGTGTCTCTATGATGGTCACTGTAGACCGTCAGCTCACCGGTCGCTTTAGACCGGAGCACCTGATTAGTTTTACTACCAAAGAAGATCTGGGCACCACAAAGCTGTATGGTCGCCAGATTGCTACTGAAGAAAACTTACGGTCCCATTTAACCAGGCTCAAACATGAAAGCAAAGGCGAAATTTATGCCGTTCTGCGCATGCAAGGCAACAGCGATTTGCTCACTCTCAAGCCGGGCTTCCGGCGTTTAAACAACGCTGCCGATTTAGATATGGTGTCGGGACACGTAGTAAATTTAATTGATTACAATGTTAAAAATGATCGGGTTGCTCTCGATAATCAGTGGGGCAACACTCGCGATCACTTGAATAAACCAGTGACGGTAAAGGAAGTGTTCAGTGCCATGCGACCCATTCAGGGTGCGGTTTTGATCAAACGCCTCGATGGCGAATTTGCAAAATTATCAGGTGATGAATATTCGCGCCAGATGAATTTGCTTATGGGTGGGCTTGAATTGCGCTGGACCCGGCTAAAAGATAGTGGTGCGGCCATGCCCGTGACCGATATCACTGAGACACTGGCCGCTTATACTAAAATCAAGACCAATCGTCCCCAGGCACAGTACAAAGACAGCGATATAATCGTGCAAAAAATTACAGCCTTACGCGGGCAGTAATTGTCTAAATCGAGTCTAGCTTTTCGCCTTTTAATTTCGGGCCAGACTTTTGCGCCTCGTTCACATCAATCGGCACTTCATCCGGATCGCGCGGAACGCCCAGAGCTTCACCTAGG